>CAXTDD010000113.1:0-7027 GCA_964242955.1 uncultured Rubrobacteraceae bacterium
GCGGCGCACTTCTTCCTGCGATCCCTACCGGCGGTGAGGTAGGCGGCCACAGACCCGGCAAGCCCCGCAGCATCGGCAGCGCTCGGGTGCCCGAGCGCTGCCGTGTTTCGGTGTCGGAGACGACGGTCTATGCTCCTCTGTTCGGTCCTAGTGCGGGCCTCGCCATCAGGGTAGGATGTTGCCCTACTACCGACAATATCGATTCTCGGAAGTTGGGCTAATAGTTATGCGCCGCGGTGAATGTTCCCCGAGTGCCACGAACCGGGCCGGATTGTGGCCGTTCTTCTGCCAGTCCGGTGACGGATATGTGTAGCCTCCGCCGGCTCTGTCCCGCGGGTCGCTACTTGTACCTCCGGAAGAGCCGCAGCCCGTTCAGGGTGACGGCGATCGAGGTGCCCATATCCGCCAGCACCGCCGCCCAAAGCGCCACGAGCCCAAAGGGTGCAAGGAGCACGAAGACGCCCTTGATGAGCAGCGAGACGAGGACGTTCTGCTTGATGATCCCCTCCGCCGCCCGCGAGAGCCGCACGGCCTCCGCCAACTTCGGCAGGTCGTCCTGCATGAGGGCCACGTCGGCGGTCTCCAGCGCCACGTCTGTCCCGGCAGCACCCATCGCGAAGCCCACGGAAGAGGCCGCCAGCGCAGGCGCGTCGTTCACCCCGTCGCCGACCATCCCCGCCGCGCCATGCTTCTCGACGAGCTCGCGTACCGCCTCGACCTTCTGCCCGGGGAGGAGCCGCGCCCTGTAACCGATGCCCAGAGCTTCCGCCGTCCTGCGGGCCGGGGCTTCGGCGTCGCCGCTGAGCATGACGATCTCTTCGATCCCGGCCCCCCGCAGCGCGTCCACGGTGAACCTGGCATCCGGACGGACGGCATCGGCCAATCCGAACACGGCGATGGGCCTCAGCCCGTCGCCCAGCACCACCGGCGTCTCCCCGGCCCGTTCTACCTCTGCCAGTGCGGTCTCGGCCACGCCCAAAGAGACGCCCCTCTCAGCGAAGAGCCTCGGGCTACCGACCAGGTACGGTTTGCCCTCGACCGTACCCTCAGCCCCCTTGCCCGGGAAAGACCCGAAGCTGGTGACGGGGGGTACGGTCGAGTTTCTCGACTGCGCCGCCGAGAGGATCGCGTACGCCAGGGGATGCTCGGAGCGACGTTCCAACGCCGCGGCCAGCGCCAGCGCGTCGTCCTCGCTCGACCCGTCCAGCGCGACCACCCGCGACAGGACCGGGCGGCCCTCGGTGAGAGTTCCCGTCTTGTCGAAGGCGAGCGCTTTGAGGCGTCCGGCGGACTCCAGCGCGGCACCGCCCTTGATGAGGATGCCGCGCCTGGAGGCGGCGCCTATGCCTGAGACGACCGTGACGGGCGTCGAGATCACGAGCGCGCACGGGCAGGCGATGATGAGCAGCGCCAGCGCCCGGTAGAACCACTCCCCGAAACCACCGCCCAGCAGCGGCGGCACCAGGGCCAGGACGACCGCGGCTGCCACCACGATCGGGGTGTAGACGCGCGAGAAACGGTCCACGAACTGCTCGGCCGGGGCCTTCTTGGCCTGCGCCTCCTCCACGAGGCGGGCTATCTTCTGCAGCGTCGAGTCTTCGGCCCGCTTCGTCGTCGTCACGACCAGCCCGCCCGAGCCGTTGAGCGCCCCGGAGTAGACGGCCTCGCCCGGCGACTTCTCGACCGGGACGCCCTCGCCCGTCACCGGCGACTCGTCCCCCCCGGCCGCAAGACCGCGACCTCCCCGCCCCCGACCTCCCCGGCCGGCACAACGACCTCCCCGCCTCCCCGCCTGACGAGCACCTCATCCGGAGCGAGGCGCACGAGCGCCCGCACGGCCCCGCGAGTCCTGTCCACGGCGTAGGCCTGCAAAGCGTTGCCGGCCGAGAAGAGCACGACCACGGACGCGGCCTCGGCCCACTCCCCGATCCCGGCAGCCCCAATGGTGGCCGCGCTCATCAGGACGTTCATGTCCAGTTGCCGCGTCCGCAACCCCGCCAGCGCCGCCCGGAAGATGGGGATGCCGCCAACCACTATCGCAGCCGCATAGACCGCCGCTACTAATACCGCGGGCGTCCCCGCGAGCGAGAGCGCGAGCCCGGCCAGGAACAGCAACGCCGAGCCGCCGGTGAGCGCCGCCCGCCGCGTGCGCCAGAAAGGTACGGCCTCAGCACCTTCGGTCCTTACGACCTGGTAGCCGGCGCCTTCGACGGCCTTCTCGATCTCCTCGACCGGAAGACCGGGATCGTGCTCGGCATCCAGCCTGCCGGCCGCGAAGTTGACCGCTGCCCGATGCACCCCGGGCAGCATCACCACCGTCTTCTCCACGGTAGCCGCGCAACTGGCGCAGTCCATCCCCCCGACCCGCACCACCGTCCGCCCGACCTCGCCGACGGGTTCGATGGGGGCAGGCTCGGCCTCCACTATCGGCTCCTGCCCGATGACGGGGAGCATCTTCTTCGGCCGGCTCACGCCCCTACCAGCCTCCCGGAGCCCGCGCCGAGGACGGCGGAGAGTAGCATCTGTCCACCATCCGTCAGCTCGTACATGACGAGCTTGCCGTCGCGCCTGGACCGGACGAGGCCGGAGGAGCGCAGGTTCCGCAGGTGGTGGGAGACGAGGCCCTGGGAACGGCCCGAGATCCAGGCCAGGTCACACACGCACAACTCTCCGCCCTCCCCGAGCGCCGCCGCCAACGTCAGCCGCGTCGGGTCCGACAACGCCCTCGCCCGCCCCGCCGCACCGTCGGCCAAGTCGTCACCGAGGAGCCCCTCCCGGATAAACTCAGCCCGCGGGGCGTCCAAACAGAGAAGATCGCAGCGGTCGTCACTCATATCAACATCCTAATGATTGTTTATATGTACTGGGAAGAGTAACAGGGGCGGTTTGGAAAGTACAGGATACGGGTGTTGCGGGATGGCGTGCCGAAGTTGGCTGGACCCTGCCCGGGTATAATGTTCGGCATGGAAATTCTTGTGGCCTTGGGACTGGGTTTAGGGATCGCCGCCGTTGCGGGCGTGCGGGCCTTTCTGCCGATGATGCTGGCCGCCCTCTTGGCCGCTTTCGGACCCTTCGCGGGTTTCGGGTTCGTTAGCTCCTACCTCGGGGTGGGGGAGTTGATCTTGACAGCCATTCTCGGGGCGTTGGCGGCCGTGGAGATCGTTCTGGACAAATTGAGAGCCGTGGAGCGCACCTTCAACTACACCATGGTTCCGGTGAGGGCTGTCTCGGGTGCGCTGCTGTTCACAGCGGCGGTTGGGCCGTTGTCAGGAGCGGGACCGGTGCCGTGGCTGATCGCCGGGGCGGTCGTCGCTGGCGTGGTTGCCACGTTCAAGGTCGTGCTCAGGCCATCGGCGGGCGAGGCATCGTCCGGTGTCTCCACTTCGTTTCTGAGTTTGATCGAGGACGCCGTCGGCTTGGTCGGTGGCACCCTGGCTCTCTTCGTGCCCTTGGTGTCGGCAGCGCTCGCGGCGTTTCTGCTATTCTTCTACGCTCGCATCAGGAGGCGTCGGGGGAGGAAGTTCGGGGGCCTTCGCATCCTCGGCGACTAGGGTCGCCGGTTCTGTAGGGGAGGTGCCGTGGTGGAACGAGAGATCACCATCGTCAAGGGCGGACGCCAGACCCCGTTTTCGAGGGGCATCCTGGCCCAGACGCTGGCCCAGGCGGGCGCCGGTCCGGAGCTGGCCCACCAGATAGCGAGCGAGGTCCGGGCCGAGCTTCTGGCCGAGCAGCGCTTCACAGTCGAGGAGGAAGAGGTCCTCGCGCGGGTCCGCGACAAGCTCGTGAAGAAGGACGCCATCGCCGTGGGACGGCTGGACAAGTGGCGCATTTTGCGCGAGTCCAGCGAGCCGGTGGTGGTCCTCATAGGGGGGGCCACGGGGGTCGGGACGAGCACGCTGGCGGCCGACGTCGCCCGGCGGCTGAACATCCAGAGCGTTGTGGGGACGGACTCCATCCGGGAGGTCCTGCGGCGGGCCATCAGCCCCGATCTGTTGCCGATCCTGCACAAGAGCTCGTATGAGATCAAGCGCCAGGACGTGCGGGTGCCGGTCGAGGAGGACGAGGCCGTGCTCTTCGGGTTTCGGGAGCAGGCGGCGAGGGTCTCCGTCGGGGTGGAGGCTATCGTCGAGCGTGGGCTCAAGGAGGGGACGAACCTCGTGGTCGAGGGGGTCCATCTGGTGCCCGAGATCGTGCCGGAGAGGTACCGGGATCACCCGAACGTGTGCACGCTGGTGGTGCACCTCTCCGACGAGAACGTCCACCGCTCCAGGTTCTACATCAGGGCCTTGGGCACCGCGATGCGCCGGCCGGCCGAGGAGTACATAAGCCACTTCCAGCAGATACGCCAGATCCACGACTACATAGTCGAGAGTGCGGGCCGGGCTGGCGTGGACGCCGTGGAGAACCTCTCCATAGAGAACACCTCAGACGAGGTGGTCGAGATCGTGGCCAACCGCGTCTCCGGCATCGCCGAGCGGGCCGAACGGCGGGCCTCCGGACTCTTGATGGGCGCGGACACCCCGCGCCAGGGCGTCCCGATCACCCGCACCAAAAGCGGTTAGAATACCCGAAAGGCCCCACGAGGAGGCAGAGAAGTGCTGGATAAAGGGCGGCTTAGAACCTTTGTGCTCGGCGGAGCCGCCGGGCTTTTGGCGGGCGTGCTGCTCGCCCCCCGCAGGGGCATGTAGTTGTGGGGCTCCCTCGCCGACCGCGCGGGCGAAGCCCGCGAGCGCGGGCGCGAGTCCTTCTTCGAGGCCCAGGAGGGCCTGCACGAACGCAGGTCCGCCCACCGCGAGGGCCGCCGGCCTCCGTCCGCACCGGAGTCAGAGGCGGCGCACGCGAACCCGGTCGCGCCGCGGCCGAAGCTTCGGGACGTGTCCACCGGCGTCGAAGCCGGCGAAACCGAAGACCCCGTCGGGGAGGCGGAGCGCTCTGAGGAGCTCAGGAGGAAGGTCCGGGAGACGCGGGAGCGCCTGCGAGGCCGGCGGGACCTGGGGCAGGGACCGGAGGAGTGAAAGCCGCCTCCTTCGTGCCCACCGTAGGGGCGATCTCGCCCGACAAGACCGGCGAGGTGCCGGGCCTTGAGGCCGTGATCTCCTTCTGGACCGCAGGCGAACGCTCCGCCGCGGAGTGGTTCCGCGAGGTGGACAACTGCTGGGGCCCGGCGGGTTTCGTCCTGCGCAGGGGCGACGAGGTCCAGGGCTTCGTCGTCTACGGGCCGCCCGAGCACCTGCCGCGCGCCGGCCGCTACCCGCTCGGGCCGTTCACCGACGACGCCGTGCTGCTGGCTTTCGTGGGCGGCGATACGCGTACGCGCCGCCGGCTCCTGGTAAGGATGCTAAGAGACCTCCGCCAGCGCGGCGTCGGCACCGTGGAGGCCGTCACGAGCGACCTCGGGGGCGCGTGCCACGTCCCGACCTCGTTCCTCCTGGACAGCGGCTGGCGCCCCGTACGCAGCGCCCCCCACCGCCTCGGCCTCTACACCCTGGCCCGCATCGAACTCGGAAGCGCCGTCGAGGTCGGCGAACTGGCCCGCTCTCTGGTCGGCAAAGTCCGCCTGCCGAGCCTGAAAGGCAAAGTACCGTCCCCGGGCGCCCTCGCCCAGGCAAAGAACGAACGCGAGTAGCACGCCACCCTTCGGGCAGCTCTCAGCCAAGCGCCCGAGGAAAGGCGAAAGAACACCAGCACCTCCGTCCACGATCGCCCGGCAAACGGACCCTGGCGGGGTCCCCAACGGCAAATACCTGACAAGCCGAAAGCGAGGCCCGGAGGGCGAAGCCGGCGTGCTACAACGGCAGTATTGCGGTCCTGACGGCGGTGATGCCTTCCGGCGTCGTGGCCCTTATCTCCAGTATCTTTTCCTGTTCCTCGACGGTGGCCGGGGCGCTTGCCGTCGTGGTGGGGGTGTTTGAGAGGTCCAGGGGGAAGCTTACGTCGCGGGATCTTCCGGCGGGCAGGCCCGCCACCGTGGTCCGGTAGTGGCGGGTCTGGGGGAGGGCCGTGTTGCCCGAAGAGACGTCGAGCGTCAGGTTGACGTTCGAGAAATCGCTGTCACCGTCGTTCTCCACCGTGAGGCGCAGTTCCTGGCCCGGCGCGGCTTCGAGCGAGGCGAGGCGATCCCTGTTGATGTCGATGTCCAGCGTCGGGCCCGGCCTGCCCCGGCTCTCGTTCGGCTCCAGGTTCTCTTCGGAGGAGCCGGTAGCCAGGTTCGCCAGCATCAGAAAGGCGCCGGCCGTCACGAAGAAGGCCAGCAGGGCGCCCGAAGCCCAGAGTGCGAGGTCCCTCACCGCGAGGTCACCGGCGGAGAGGGGGCCGGGATCGGGACCTCGTACAGGTTGTAGAAGGCGTCGAGTAGGTCGGCGGCGGGCGCCGCGCGTATCTCGGGCTCCCCGATCGAGGCGCCGCGGGCCACGATCGCCACGCTGGCCCCTGAGGGCGACCAGGCAAGGTCGTCGGGCCCGGTCTTTATCTCCATGTCTTCGTTGGTCGTCACGGCCCCGAAGTCTTCGGTGGCGAGGTCCAGGACATAGAGGTTGACGGGCGACTTGGAGTTGAGACGCCCGACCACGGCTAACCGGTCGCCCTCCGGCGAGACACGGGCGCTGCCGGCAACGAAGTCCTCGCCGACCCCCGGCGCGGGCTCCGGCGGGCCCGGCTCCGGCCCAGCCCGGTACAGCCCGTAGAGCGGCTCACCATCCCGCGCCGAAGACGCGCCGGCCACGAAATAGATGCCGCGCCCGGTCCACTGCGGGGCGCCGAGCACACCCAGATCCCCGTCGAGCCCGGACACCTGGCGGTCCTCACCGTTGGCGAGGTCGAAGACGTGTAACTCGCTCGCCAAACGGGACCCGGGCGGGCGCACCGCCAGGACGACCTTGCCGCCCGAGGGCGAGGGGGAGAGGCCCGTCACGGTCCCCTCCACGACGCTGGCGTAGACCCGCTCCATCCGCCCATCGCGCAACACCGCGATCCCATACTCCTCCCGCCCGAGTTCGAGTGCGAGGATCGTGTCCTGGCGCCCCTCGCC
>CAXTDD010000114.1:0-6948 GCA_964242955.1 uncultured Rubrobacteraceae bacterium
CCGATGGGAGGGCAGACCTTCCCGACGACCGTGACCTATTGGCGCAGCCTCTTAGCCATTAGCTGTTAGCCTTTAGCGGTCGGCTCTGACAGCGGTGTTCGGGAGTATCGATGCTCCGGGCGGGGGCGTTCACCGGTGGATGCGGGCAAGATGCCCGCGGTCCCAGGGATTGCCCCGTCCGGAGAAACCGATCGACCTTTACGCATCCCGCTATGAGCCATTCGTTCCTGTCGATGGACGTGCGAGGGGGCTCGGCCCCTTCGCTAATCTTTATAATGGCTAACAGATAAGAGCAAACGGCGCGGTTCGAAAAGCCACCCGCCTCAACGGTATTTGTTGTTGAGGCCTATGGCGTCGCCCCTGCCCAGCGTGCGCTCCGAGATCTGGCACGTTCCGTTCGATTTGGAGCTCATGGTGAGGTTGCCGTGCGAGGATTCGGAGGCCTCGCCCAGACCGAAGGTGTGCCCCCGCTCGTGGGTCATGGAGGACTCGATGTCATAACGGCCCCTGCACCCCCTCCTGAGCTTGGTGGTCCAGGCATGGTCGGACTTGTTGAGGCGGATGTCGGACTGGGCGACCCTATTGGGCCCGTCCTGGATCCAGGACCATACGCAGGCGAACGCCGTGAAGCCCGAGGGTAGATCCCCGAAGCCAACGACGCTCTTTTTGTCGTTGGAGGTGCAGGTGGCGTTGGTCCTCATGTCCACCGAAGTCCTGGTGTTGCCCTGGTACACCATCCTGCCGGCCACACCGTCCCCGAAGCCGCAGGCGTCCCGCACCCCGGAGATGTTCGCCGCGCCCCGCTTCATCGCGATCACGGCGCGGATGCCCGACAGGTACCCGGGGATGCTGCGGCCGTTGACGTACCAGCGGTTGTAGTTGTACAGCTTGGAGTCCCGGTTGGAGTAATACGGGTCGCTGCAGGCGCCCGGACCCGACGCCCGGGAGGCGATGGAGGGCGAGGCCCCGGCCCGGTCGTTCTGGCCCGCGCCTTCGATCCGGATCTCGTCGCCCGGAGGGTTGACCACCGTGAGGTGCTGGTCCCCCTCCGGAGAGGCGGCCTCCGCGGTAACCGCCATGCCGGCCTGCGGCACGACCGCGCCCAGGTTGCCGTCCACGATCACGCGCCCCGCCACCGGACACCGGTCCTCGTCAAAGACGTCGGGAAGATCCCGCGCGGAGATCTCGGCCTTCACCCGCTCGCAGGCATCGTAGACCGACTCCGTCTGGGCCGTCAGAGAAGCGGCGGACATGGCTACCGCCGCGCAGGCCAGCACCAGTGCCCCAGCTATGGAAGTCGTCCTCTTCAACCTATCCCCCCCGTGAGACCGGGCCACCACGACACTTCGCGCGGCGCTCGCAACTTCTATACTCTAGGGACGTTGCGGTCTTGACGCAACAACAGAGTTGGCTGTTAGCCATCAGCTCTTAGCCGTTAGCTGTCGGGTTCTGGTCCCGGGTCCACTTCGCGCAGGCACGAGGTTGGGCGATCTACTGCTGCGTGCGCCCGACTCTTGCGCGGTCCGGAGTGTGACGGAGAAGCTAACGGCCAATGGCTAACCGCTAAAAGCTAACCGCTAAAGCTCTTCGCGCTGCACGAGGCGCAGCGGCCGTGCAGGGTGATCTCGTGCCAGTCCGTGACGAAGCCGGTCTCCCGCTCGACCTGGAGGGCCAGGTACTCCATGAGCTCCTCGTTGAACTCTATGACGGAGCCGCACTCGTCGCAGCGCGCGTGGTGGTGGACGCGCTCGGTGGAGAGCTCGTAGCGCGAGTACCCCTCCCCGAAATCCTCCTTGCGCACGATGCCGAGATCTGTCAGCAGGTCGAGCGTGCGGTAGACGGTAGAGAGGCCCAACTCCGGATGCTCCCCCTTGACCCGGTCGTACAACTCCTCGGCCGAGAGGTGCCGCTCCCCTTCGAGCTCGTGCACGATCACGCGCCGCTGGTTGGTCAACCGGTAGCCCCGGTCCCTGAGTATCCGCTCGAAATCCAGCATCCTCACAGTCTAGACCCGCCACCCAACAAGATCAAGAATTGATCTTATCTCGGGTTTAGGGCAGACTCCAGGGGGCATAGACTCGCCATCCGACGGCCCAGGCCCCGAGAGGAGACGCATGTTGCGGGAGGGAATCTTGTGCGCGAGGAGCGCTCTTTTGCTCTTTCTGGTGTTTGCCCTCGTGGCGTGCGGCGGGGGCTCCGAATCGCCCGAGGGAGGTTCGGGTAACGGCGGCTCATCGGGCAAGCAGGAATCCGGGGGTAGCGAGGGCCAGGCCGGGAAGACCGTCGCGGGCAGCGCGGGCGGGACCACGATGATGGCGCCGATGGAGACCACCATGACGGCCCCTATGGAGACGACCGGCGGCGAAGAGACGGAGGGCGTGGGGACCGGCTCGAAGAAGGACGGGAAGTCGAGATCGGTGCCTTCGGATACGTTGGCGGCCGGGGCGACGGACGCGACGGGTGGTCCGCTGGCGCGGGGCAGGATGGTCAGCTACTACGGGCATCCCCTCTCGGGGGCCATGGGCGCGCTCGGGCAGCTCGAGCCTGAAGCTATGGTGCGCGAGTTGAAGGAGCAGGCCGAAGCTTACAACAAGGTGGACCCGGACAGGCCGGCGGTCCCGACCATAGAGCTCATCGCCTCCGTCGCCCAGCCCGCGCCGGGACCCGACGGGCTGTACCTCACCAAGACGGAACCGGATCTGATCGAGCAGTACGCCAAGCTCGCACGGGAGAACGACTGCCTGTTGCTGCTCGACGTTCAGATCGGCTACAGCACCATAGCCGACGAGGTCGAGGCGATCATGCCATATCTGGAGCGCGACTACGTCCACCTCGCCATCGACACCGAGTACGACATGATCCCGCCGGCCATCCCGGCCCAGGAGATCGGCACCAGCAGGGCCACCGAGATCATGGCGGCGGCGCGCACGCTCTCGAAGTTGGTTGAAGAGAAGGACCTGCCGCCCAAGGTGCTCGTCATCCACCAGTTCCAGGACGGCATGATCCAGAACAAACAGATCCTCAAGCCCGTCCCGAACGTGGAGATGGTGCTCCACGCCGACGGCTTCGGCACCCCGGAGCAGAAGTTCGTGAAGTACGACGCGCTGGTGCGCGACCAGCCGATCCAATACGGCGGCTTCAAGCTCTTCTACGACCAGGACGCGCCCCTGCTCTCCCCGAAACAGGTCCTCGACAGGCTGGAACCGAACCCCGCCGTCATCAGCTACCAGTGAGGCTCCTCCCTTCGGTCGTCGCGCACGCTCCGGCTTCGCCTCCGCTTTCAGCACGCTCCGGCTTCGGCTCCGCTTTCAGCACGCTCCCTGCGGTCGCTCTCGGCACGTGCCCTTCGGGCACTCTCAGCTTTCTTGGTGGGTGGCGCAACCTGATGGTTCGGGCGCAGCTTGCTACAAGGGCGTTATGCGCCCTTGTCGGCGCGGAAGGTGGCTTTACGGCCGCCAGGCCACCAGTTCCAGTCGCCGAGGATGCGCATGGTGGCGGGGACGAGGAGGACGCGGATGATGGTGGCGTCCACGAAGACGGCCACGGCGAGGCCCAGTCCGACGGCTTTGGTCAGGATGATGCCGGTGAAGGCGAAGGCGCCGGTGACGACGATAATGATGGCGGCGGCGGAGGTGATGATGCCGGCGGTTGCGACGAGGCCCTTGGAGACGCTCGCGGTGTTGGAGTCGCCGTTCTCGTAGGCCTCTTTGATGCGCGATAGCAGGAAGACCTCGTAGTCCATCGAGACGCCGAAGATCGTGCAGAACATCAGGATCGGCAACGTCGCGTCCACGAACCCCAAAGGCGTGAAGTTCAGGAGGCCCGAGAGGTTGCCGTCCTGGAAGACGAAGACCACGGCGCCGTAGCTCGCGGAGAGGCTCAGGATGTTCACGATCACGGCCTTCAAGGGCAGAAGGACCGAGCGGAAGGTGACCAGCAGGATCAGGTACGTCACCCCTATAACAAACGCCGCCGCGAGCGGCGCCTTCTGGTAAAGGCTGGCGATAAAGTCCTTCTGCCCCGCCGAGAGCCCGCCGACGATAAAGCTCGTCCCCTCCGGCGCCTCCACCGCCCGTACGGCGTCCACGGCGCCATAGGCCCTCTGGGTGTAAGGATTCTCCTCTATCACGGCCCGGATGAGCGTCCGGTCGCCGGCCACGTAGGAATCGACGGCGCTGCTCAACTCCTCCGAGTCGCGGGCGGCCGGTAGGTCGAGGAAGTTCGCCACCCCTCGCGGCGTGACGTCGCCGTTCGCGGAGATGCCCCTCGGGAGCTCGGGGACGCGCCGGTCCACCTCGTCCCGAACGCCCCGCTCGACTTCGGCCCGGATTCTGCCCTCAGCGCCCCGCACCTCCTCGGCGACCCGCGGCTCGACCTCGGCCCGGATCTGCTCCTCCGTCCCCGGCGGAACCGTCCCGTAGGTGGCCTCCACCTCAGAGAGCTGCTGTTGCACGGCCTCGTCGGTGTTCTTTCTGATCTGGTCCCTGATCTCGTCTTGAACAAGGCCGTCCACGCGTCCGGCCGCGTCCTTCTCGGCCTCGGAGCGGGCCTCGCCGACGCGCGCCGCGTAGTCGCTTGCGGCCCGCTCCCCCACAGTGTAGACGCTCTCGACGCGCGAGACGCCCTCGGCGGCCCGGACGTCTTTACCCAGCCTCTCGACGTCGGCGAGGCCCTCCGTACTCAGGGGGTCCCGGCCCACGTTGGCCACGATCTCCATCGGGTTCAGGGCGGCGTACTCGAAGTTCTCTTTGAGCAGGTCGTCGCCCGCGCGGGACTCGTACTTCGCGGGGAGGACCGTGGCTTCCGGGATGCCGACCTTCATGTGGCCTACCGGGAAGAGCAGGGCGGCCAGGATGCCGGCGACGAGCAGGATCACGATCAGGGGACGACGCATGACGATCTCGGCGCTCCGGCTCCAGAAACCCACGCCGGGTCCGCCGCTACGGCGTCGGATGCGCAGCCGGTTCACGCGCGGGCCGAGGACGGCGAGGAGGGCCGGCAGGAACGTCAGGGCGGCCAGGACGGAGACGAAGACCACGATCACGCCCGCCGTCCCGATGGAACGCATGAACATGAAAGGAAAGAAGAGGAGCCCTGAGAGCCCGATCAGGACGGCCGTCCCCGAGAAGAAGATGGACCGCCCGGCCGTCGCCACGGTCCTCGGTATCGCCTCGGCCGTAGTGTAATCCTCCAGCTCCTCGCGAAAACGGCTCACGAAGAACAGGGCGTAGTCGATCCCGAGCCCGAGGCCCAGCATCGTCGAGAGCGTGAGCACGAAGACGGACATGTCGTAGGAACCCGCCAGAAAGTAGATGATCGCCAGCGAGGTCAGGACGCTCGCCCCGCCGATGACCACCGGCACCCCGGCCGCCACGAGCGTCCCGAAAGCGAAGACCAGGATAAGGAGCGCAAACGGGAAGGCGTACTTCTCGGCCCGCTGCACGTCCTCGTTGCTCGCCGCCTCCAGGTCCTGGTAGACGGCCGGGGCACCCGTCACATAAGTATTGAGGTCTTCTGACCGGACCCTGTCCCTGACCTCGGCGACGACGTTGCGGGTCTGGTCTATGGAGACGCTAAAGGCGATGATGGCGTAGGACTTCTCCCCGTCCCTAGAGATAAAACGCCCGTCTTTGGACCCGGCGTAGGAGGCTACGTAGCGGACCTCGTCGATCCCGCGGACCCTCTCCAGCGCATCTTCCTGGGCCGCCTGGAACTCGTCGCCACGGGCATCGAGGCCGTCCCCGGTGAAGACGACGGTCAGGGCCGCCGGCGAGACGCCAAACTCGTCGGACATGACGTTCTGGACGCGCTCGGCCTCTGAGTTCGAGCCCTCGAAACCGCCGCCCTTGAGCCGGCCTGAGAGGTCGGGCGCGAAGAAGGCGCTGGTGAGCAGGATCAGGGCCCACGCCACCAGCACGGCCCACCGGAAACGGTAGGCGAAGGCACCGAGGTGGTAGAAGCCCCTCATCCGCTCCGGCGATCCTGTGCGGTGGGCTTATTCATCCGCGAGATACTACCCGAAAGCCGGGGGTTCCACGGTGTTCGGTTACACGAAAGCGCGCCGCGTGTAACGTTCAGGCGTCGCTGGTCCTGCCGGGGAGGGTCAGGGCGAGGAAGAAGCCGAGCACGGGGAGGGCGGCTATGGCGAGCATCGTGGTCCTCAAGCCGCCGGCGTCCGCGAGAAGGCCGAGCAGGGGCGCCCCGGCGCCGCCCAGGCCAATGGAGAGGCCCATCGTGACCCCCGCCGCGAGGCCTATGCGGCCCGGCAAATACTCCTGGCCCATGACCACCGTCACGCCGAAGGTGCCGACCGTGGCAGCACCAATGAGCGCCAGCAATGCCATCCCCGGGAGAGGCCCGACGAACGCGAAGGCCAGCACGAGCGGCGGCAACACGAGCATGGACGCGACGAGCACCGCCTTGCGCCCGAACCTGTCCGCGAGCGGACCCATAAGTAGCGTCCCGACGGCCCCCGACGCAAGCATCACCGTCAGGGCCACGTTGCCGAGGGCCGGAGAGGCGCCGAGCACCCGCTCGTAGTACGAGGCGACGAAGGCCACGAGGCCGAAGTACACAAAAGAGCGCACCACCACGACCGCGATCATGACGCCGAACGGCGCCCAACGCTCCCGCGCCGCCTCCGCCCGTCGCGCCCCCGGCTCCGCGTCCTCCGGGGCGAGCCGCAACATGCGCGGTATCTCCAGGAACATCACCCCCGCCATGAGCACCGCGGGGACGGCCAAAAAGAGGGTGCCCCGCAGGCCGAAGATCAAGACGAGCGGCGTCGCCACGACGGGTCCCAGCGCGAAGCCGGCGTTGCCGCCGACGGAGAAGAAGCTCATGCCGCGCGCCCGCCGGGCGCCCGCGACGTAGTTGGCGAACCGGGCCGCCGCCGGGGGGCAGGCCGCCCCCCCGACGCCGCGCAGGCCGCCCGCGGCGAAGAGCAGG
>CAXTDD010000115.1:0-6934 GCA_964242955.1 uncultured Rubrobacteraceae bacterium
GTGTTCATCCGTCCTACGTTGGAAGACGGATGAACACGTCTTTACGTGACATGACGAGTCCCGCGCCGCCAAGATCGTCGGCACGAACCCACGCGATCCACTCCGTCGGCTTCTCGCCGGAAGACTGAAGTCCGAAGACGCCACCTTCAACGCGCATCGTCTGAGCCGGCCTCGGGCAACCGCCTCGTTTGCTCCTCGACAAAGCCGGCGAAGTCATCCTTGCCGCGCGGCATCGGCTCCCTCGCCGACCCCACGAGCGCCCGCTCGAAGGTCCGGGTGGAGGCGGTGTCGACGAAAGCCCGGCCCAGCTCTTCCACGACGTTCTGCGGCGTCCCGTCCGGCGCGGCGATTCCACCGAAGACCGGCACCGTGACGTCGTACCCGAGCTCCTTCGCGGCCGGGACCCCGGGCAGGTCGCGGCAGCGACCCTCGGAGAGCACCGCGAGCGCCTCCAGCTCTCCCGCCAGGATGTCCGAGAGCACCACCGCGTCCAGCGGGACAAGCGCGGAATCCACCTCGGCGTCGTAGATGGCCTGTACGGGAGCCTTGTTGGCGGGGGACTTCGCGGAGAGGTCGACCCCGACCTCCTCCTCCAGGGCGAGGGTCCCCGCGCGGTAGACGGTGCCAGCCCCGGGGTCCGCCACCTCCACGAACCCGGGGTCCTCCTTAGCCGCCCGCACGAAATCCCCGAAGTCCTCGAAGTCCGCCCACTGGAGCGTCTCGATCTCGGGGTCCCCCTTGACCACGAGCACGGCGAAGCCCACGTCGGTCTGGGCCGCCATCTCGAAGTCCTTAGGCCCGACGCCGCCGGATCCGTCCGAAGTCAGCAACGCCTCCGTCACGTAGGCGAGCTGATGTCCGTCGGGCTCCTCGGCGGCGACGTCGCGCCAGGCGCGCTGGCCTTCGTCGCCCGGCCGCTCGTCCACGAAGAGGCGCGTACCGAGCGGTCCCTCGGAGAGCCCGGCAAGCACCCGGGCCGCACGGTCCAGGGGCGTCCCCTCCTCGTCAGGCACCACGAGGCGGGTGGACGGCTGGAAGGCCTGGTGGCCGAGATCGTTCTCGACGGGCTGTCCCTTGGCCTCGGCATTCTTGCCCTCCGTGCCGCCTTCCGCCGCGTCGTGCCCGTCTCCGGAGCACCCGGCCACGGAGAGGCCCAGCGCCAGGGCCAAGACCAGTAGCCGCAAGCCTCCGCGCATCTCCCGCCCGCCTTCCGTGAGCCGCCCGCAACAACCGGTCCCGCAGCCACCTTCCAGGATCGACTCGACGCGAAACCGTCGTTTACTTTACACCGGTGTGTAAACACTGGTCAAATGCTATAGAAGGTGTGATGAGGATCTGGCGCGGTGTACACTGGGCCAGATGGGCGAGCCCAACAACACATTCTTCGCCTCCGAGCCGGGCGGGCGGGAAGCTGCGCCGGGTCCGCTGGGGCTGGTGCAGGCCTTAGTGAACACGGTGGCGAGCGAGGGGGATCTCCACTGGGAGGCGTTCGCGGATACAGGTTCCCTGCGTCGGTGGCTGGTGCGGCGGGAACTGTTGGCCGAAGGCGAGCCGGTCTCGGACGCCGACGTCGGGAGGGCGAAGGAGGTCAGGGAGGCGTTGCGGGCCCTGCTCGCCACCAACAACGGTCGTGGGGTGGATCTCGAGGCCGTCCAAACGCTGAACCGGGCGGCGGAGAGGTCGAGGCTCTCCGTACGGTTCGGCGCGGACGGGAGCGCAACGCTGGAGCCCGGCGAGGGCGGGGTAGAAGGCGCCGTGGGCACGGTGCTGGCCGCCGCGCACGCCGGGATGGAGGACGGGACGTGGAAGCGTCTGAAGGTCTGCGCCAACGGGGGGTGCGCCTGGGCCTTCTACGACCGCTCCAGGAACCGCTCGAGCCGGTGGTGCTCGATGTCCGTGTGCGGCAACAGGACGAAGACCAGGGCCTACCGCCGACGCAGGACCGCCGCTCCCGGGTAGCGGGACGCTGCGCATTATCGGCTGGGCCGGCGGGAGGACCGGTACCTGACAAAAGCGCGCCAGAGCGACGAAGCCCGGAGGCAAAGGCGCACGAGCTTCGAAGGTTGCGCTCCGGACGATCGTCGCCTAGGGCGTGGTCATCGCTTCTGGACCCGAGCGGTGCCTGCTTCGAGGCGTCGGAGACAGAGCGGCGGACCGACGCTCTTCTTCGAATAAGGAGCAGTCCCCGATGCCCAGACACTCGCAGCGGAGGCCGCGCTCCAGGAGATGCCTCATTGCCTGGGCCCGTTCCATGAGCGCCTCGACCTCGGTCAGCTTCTCGCGGGCGAGGGCCCGCCAGCGCTCCGAAGGGGGGTCCTCCGCCGAGAACCCGCTCATCAGCGTCCAGGTCTCGGCGATCGTGAACCCGGCGCGTTGCGCCACCCGAATCATCGCCAGGAGATCCAGCACCTCCGGCCCGTAGCGCCGCCTCCCGTTCACCCGCTCCGGCTCCGCCAGCAGCCCCGACTTCTCGTAGTACCGGATCGCCGAGGCGTTGATGCCCGCTCGCCGCGCCACCTCGCCTATGGCCATTCCTTTCTCCACGAACCCCACGCTCCTCTCTTGACTTAAAGCACGCTTCAACAACTATATTCGAGGTGGCCACACCTCGTGGCCGAGAAAGATTGGAGAAAGGAGAAAGACGTGAAACCGGAAGCGAGAGATCTTGAGAGCGGCCCGGCCCTCGCCTGCAACTTCGGGGCGATGGACGCCGGGCAGAGGGAACGCTACCGGGCTTTGCGCCAGCTTCTGGGCAGGGACTTTCGGGAAGCGCGGGAGATGGAAGACGGCTACGCCTTCCGCCACTCGTCCGAGGCGGAAGTGCTGGTCGCGCTGGCGGAGTACGTCTCGTTAGAGCGCCTGTGCTGCCCGTTCTTCGACTTCGCCATCGAGGTCGGGCGCGACGGGGGCGAGGTGTGGCTCAGGATGAGGGGGCCCAAGGGCGCCAAGGGGGTACTGGAGGCCGCGATGGGTGACCGCCCTTGAGGCCGGCGTCTTGGTGCGCACCGCGTGCTCCTATCAGTGGATCTCTCCGTCCGGATCAACTCAAGCGGGTAGAAAGGTCCGGTGATGCCTGATTCCGCTGCCCTCACGCTTCATCGCCTCCTTGCTTTGCTGACCGTGCGTAGTTCGTGCCAACCGCCAGGTTCGTGCGTAGGAAATCGATCTGGTCGGCGAGCACCCGCTGACGCACGGGATCGCGGTAGAAACCGAAGTGGGTGCCCGGATAGCGGCGTAGCTCCCCGCGCGGCGCCCGCTCGGCTATCTGCCGCGTGCTCTCCTCCGGCGTCTCGCGGTCGTCTTCGGCTATCGAAACGAGTACCGGCATCGTGAGCCTATGCGCCGCCTCGCCGGGCCGGTATCGCATCATGCCGAAGAGCCCCCGCGGAGCCACCTCATTGCGCCACAACGAGCCCCCGGGCTCGCCGGAGAGCGTGGCTATGTGCTCGCGCGCTTGCGAGGTCGCCGTCACCGCCACCTCGCCCGGCGCGCCGACCATGGGTATGTAGTGGGGCGAGAGGCCCAGCCTCCCGCGCGCCGCGTCCAGGGTCATCGCCCACAGAAGCTTGAGCGTGTCGAGCGTCGAGCGGCCCTCCACCTTGCGCGGGAAGCCGTTGAACGGGATCTGGGCGACCACCGACGCAACGCGCGGGTCTTCCGCTGCGACGGTGATTACGTGCCCGCCACCAAGCGAGGAGCCCCATAGCGCGACCCTCTCCGGGTCCACGCTCTCGAGGCCACGGGCGAAGCGGATCGCCGCCTGCCAGTCTTCCTGCTGCCCTTCGACGCTCACCACCTGGCGAGGCTCGCCGCCGCTCTCTCCGAAGGAGCGATAGTCGAACGTCAGCGCCGCGAAGCCGGCCTCGACGAAGCGCCCCGCGGCGTCGAACAGCCTGTCCTGGGTGCCGCTGAAGCCGTGGCCCAGCACCACGCACGGGACCCTCCCGCCCACACCGGCGGGGCGGTGGAGGTAGCCCACGAGTTTCACGCCGCCGGAGTCGAAGGGCACCCTCGTCCGCTCCATCTTCCCGGTAACCATGACACCCCTCTCTTGAGCTTATGCTCCGTAGGTAGTAACTGTTCTTCGTTCGATTGGCGCATCGGCGTCGGAAACTGCATCTACGAGCCCGGGGAGCGGACCTGTTCACCACGGTCCTCCCGGACCCTCCGCGATTCCGGCAGAAGCCCGAGCACCGCTTCGGTGTCCACGACGGTCGCGAACTCGCTGTGCAGGCTGGCGAGCGCCAGCTCGTGGACCTCATCAGCGTCGTGCCGCCGGCCGTCGGGGCCCACGCGGTCGAACGTCGCCGCCGCGTCGCCTACCAGGTAGGTGTCGAAGCCGAGGTTGCCGGCCATGCGCGCCGTGGTGGAGACGCAGTGGTCCGTGGTCAGGCCCACCAGCACGAGGGTCGTGATTCCGCGCCGCCTGAGGCAGATCTCCAGGTCCGTGCCGATAAAGGCGCTGTTGACGCGCTTCTGGACAACTTTTTCGTCCCCAAGCGGCCTGACGATGTCCTTGAACTCGGCGCCGGGCTGGCCGGCCCGCAGGGGCGACCCTGGCTCGTCCGAGAGGTGCTGAGCGTGGAAGATCGGGTGCCCGGCGCGGCGCCAGCCCTCCAGGAGCCTAGCGCAGTTCTCTTCCGCTTGTGGGTTGTTGCGGTGATGCGTCCACGACGGACCGTCCGAGGCGACGAGGGCCGCGACCAGGAGCAGGAGCACGCCGCATACCCCTACGGTGAGGGCTTCTCTCATCCACCGGGGGAGACGGTCGGCCCGCGAGCGGGACAGCGCGAGTGGGAACAGACCCGCGGCGGCGAACGCCGTGCTGAGAACCATCCAGCTGGTCCAGTAGTATCACGGGTCGCTCGCGAGCAGCTCCCGAGACTGGTCCACCCCGCTCTGCCCTACGAGCCATGTCCCGCCAAAGGCCCAGTAGTAGTGCGCCGCGGCAAACAGGAACGCCCAGGCGCAGGCCGCGCACCCGATCCACGCAACCGGGCGCGATGGTGCGCCGGTCGAAAGCCGGTTCGTCATGTACGCCTGTTCGATCGTCCCGACTCCTCGCCCCGACGGGCGCCTGGCCGATGCGACAGGCTCATCGCCGAAACCTCGCGGCGCGCCTCCTCAACCTGGGGCATGAGGCCCCGAGCATCGCTGGCTTTGGCGATTGTCTCGGCCTCCTCGACGAGTGCCAGTGCCTCCTCCTGGTGACCTTCTGCGGCGGCGATGCAGGCGAGCCCGACGAGGTTCGCGGCGACGCCGGGGAGGAACCCGATCTCCCGGCGAATTAGCACGGACTGCCCCAGCCGCTCGCGCGCCGCGTCCAAGCGGCCGGCTATGTGCTCCGCGATCCCGAGGTGCCTGAGCGCGTACGACATCGTAAGCCTATCGCCGTTCCGCCTGGCGAGCTCCACAGATCTTTCGAGGGCGGGAACGGCGGCACCATTGTCTTTCCGGACAACCTGGTGAAAACAACCGACCCAGAACAGCGCCTCGCCCTCACCGCGGCCGTCTCCGAGCGCCCGATAAAGTTCCGCCGCGCGTTCGAACAGCGCCAGCTCTTGCGGGTCCTCGTCTTGTCTCTTCAGGAACCGGGCGTGGATGAGCCGACCACGGGCCAAGGTGAGGTCGGCCTCGGCGGCGTCCAGTTCCCGACCCGCAACCGCCAGCGCGCCGGCGTCGCCGCCGAAGACGGCGCGCTCGTAGAGGCGTCCAGCCCGCTCGACCCTTTCATCCACGCTGACCATCACCTCCTCCGATCCCAAACGTCCACGCGATCATACTCCTGAAGACGAAACGCGCCGCATTTTCGTGACAACGTCCGCCTTTGGGACCGAGTGGCTGCCGGCCGCCTCGCCGGGGTGAAGTCACATCATGGGTAGCCCCGCGCATGACCGATGCCACGGGTGACGACCGCTGTCGGATCGAGGGATGAGGTTCAGTAGAGGCGCTCGGTGTAGCTCTCTTCGATCCTACGATCCAGCTCCTCCACGCTCGCACCCGACGCAGCCCCCTGGTCACGAAGCATCCGTCCCAGCGACGGCAGCGCCGAGCGCTCGGGCCAGCCCTCCGGCCGCCAGAGTCCCGAGCGCTTGAAGGCCTTGGCGCAGTGCAGGAAGCACTCCTCTACCTCGACGCCTATCGCCGCTACCGGACGCTTCCCGTGGGAGGCAGTCCGCTCCAGGACGTCGGCGTCGCGAACTACCCGCGCGCGGCCGTTCACCCTGAGCGTCTCCTCGAACCCGGGAACCAGGAACAAGAGGCCGACGGCCCCCGTTTCGAGTATGTTGAGCAGGGAGTCGAGGCGACGGTTGCCGGGGCGCTCGGGGACGGCCAGCGTCTTGTCGTCGAGCGCGACCACGAACCCCGGGGCGTCGCCGCGCGGGGAGACGTCGCACCTCCCGCTGGAGTCGAAGGTGCCCACCAGCACGAACGGGGAGAGGGTCACGAAGTCGCGACAGTGACGGTCCAGACGATTGAGCTGCTTCCCGACCGCCACGGCCCCCGGTTTTCCCATGATCTCCCGCAGTGCCGCCTCCGTCGCCACGACGTCAGTGAAGGGTCGGGTAGGTCCTCGCACGATTTCGTTCCTCCTCGATGGCTGCCGTCTTCTGGCCCTGCGTCGTGTACAGGATCCCGCCGCCGGGAAGACCCGGTCTCTGGACGGAGAACAGGAGCGTCCCGATCTTCATTAAGAGACGCATTCCGTCCCCAACCCGTGACATTCTCTCACGCCCGCAACAGCGCCGCGTCGAAGACCCGCGGTCGGCCCCGAGCCGGCGCAGATGGTACAGCGCCGGCGGACCTGGCCGGCTCCGCTCACCGCCGCGTTGTGCTCGTGCGCGGTGGTGCAACGGCGGGCGGGCACCGGGTATGCCGCCCCCGAAACGACCGGGTCGGCGGCGAGGGGGGGGCGCGGGGGGGCGGGGGCGCC
>CAXTDD010000116.1:0-6926 GCA_964242955.1 uncultured Rubrobacteraceae bacterium
CGCCGGCCCGTTTACCGGCAGGCGCACCTCGAAACGCGTCGCCCCGGGCTCGGAGATCGCCTGGATGTCCCCGCCGTGGAGGCCGACGACGACCCGGTAGCTGCGGTCCAGGCCGAGCCCCGTCCCCGCTCCGACCTCCTTGGTGGTGAAGAAGGGCTCGAAGATGCGGCCCAGGTTCTCTTTCGGGATGCCGGGCCCGTCGTCGGCGACCTCCACGAGCACCAGGTCCTTCTCGCACGTCGTCCTTAGCCGGATGCGCCCGCCGTCCGTCCCCTCGGAGACGGCGTCCACGGCGTTCTGCAAGAGGGCGGTCCACACCTGGTTGAGCTCGCCGCCGTACGCGGCGATGGTCGGGAGTTCGGGGTCGAGGTCGCGCTCGACCGCGACGCCGGAGAGCTTGTAGCCGAGGACCGAGAGGGTGTCCTCCAGGCCCCGGTTGACGTCCACGTCCTGGACGGGGGCGCGGTCCATGTTGGAGTAGCCTTGCATGGTGCCCACGATCTCCGAGACGCGCCCCGCGCTGTTCTCGACCTCATCCAAAAGGCCCGAGACCCCGATCACGGCCTCCAGATAACGCAGCGCGGCGGGACGGGCGACGGGCGGCACCGCCTCGGAGACCGTCGCGAGATCCTCGATCCCGAACCCGGCCTCCACGAACGTCGGCGCGAGGTCCCACGGGTCGGGGACGCCGTTGTCCTCGAGCCAGAGCGCGAGATCCTCTTCCTTCTCGCTCTCCTCGAGCGTCTCCCCGGGCGTGGACGGCGCCGCGCCTGAGGCCGCCCGGTCGATGAACTCCTCCAACGTCTTCAGGGCCCGCGGCTCCAGCTTGCCTTCGGCGGCGGCGCGGGCGAGCTTCCAGCCGAAGGAGCGCACCTGCGCGAAGTTCTCGCGCAACTCCTCGGCGGAGCGCCGGGTCGCGGCTGTGGGGTTGTTCAGCTCGTGGGCGAGGCCCGCGGCAAGCGTTCCCAGGGAGTTGAGGTGCTCGCGCTGGCCGACGGTGGCCTGGAGGATCTGGACGCGCTCGGCCGTCGCCTTCAAGATCGCGGTGCTAAAGGAGGCGCTCTCCGTCAAGAGGCGGCGGAAGAGCCCGTCGGGAATGAGGAGCAGCCGGCAGTCCGTGAGCGCCCGGCCCGACGCCATAAAGGGCGCGCCCGCCAGCAGCGGCACCTCGGCGAAAAAGGTCCCCCGCGGGTAGACGTTCAGGACGACCTCGCCGCCGTCGGGGGTCTTTTTCGTGATCCTGAGGTCCCCCTCCAGGATCACGTACAAGTGCTCGACCGGCTCGCCCTCCCGGCCGTTGATCTCCCCGGCGGGCACTACCCTTTCGACGCTCTCGTCCCGCACGCGCCCCAACTGCTCGTCGGTCAACCCTCCGAGGAGCGGCACGCGCCGGAGCTCTTCGAGCGTCGTCAACCCCCGTCCTCCTTTACCGGCCGTACCGGCAGACGGATCTGAAAGCGCGTCTCGCCCGGTTTCGAGTCGACCCGGATGTCCCCCTTGTGGTCCTCGACCACGACGCGGCGGCTGATGTCCAGGCCCAGTCCCGTACCCTTGCCGACGTCCTTTGTCGTGTAGAAGGGCTCGAACATGCGGTCTTGCACGTCTTGCGGGATGCCGGGGCCGTCGTCGGCGACCTCGACGAGCACGCGCCCGTCCTCGCGGCTCGTGCGGATCTCGATCCTGCCGTGCCCGTCGACCGCGTCGATGGCGTTGTCCAGCAGGTTCGTCCAGACCTGGTTGAGCTCGCCCGCGTGCCCGCAGACGCTCGGGAGCCCCTTGTCGTAGTCCCGCACGATCCTCACGTCGCCCTTCTTGAGCTTGTGTCCGAGCATCACGAGGGTGCTGTCGAGCCCGGCGTGCACGTTCACCTCTTTAGACGCCGCCTTGTCCATGTGGGCGTAGGACTTTATCGCCTTGACCAGCTCCGAGATGCGCCCGGACCCGTCCTCGACCTCCCGCAGCAGCTCGTCCCCGGCCACCTGGGAAGAGAGCCACCCGAGCACCCCCCCGAGCGCCTCCTCGGGGACCTTCTCCGCCAGCCCGTCCAACCATTCGACATCGAGCCCGGCGCCGACCAGGGTGGGGGAGTGGTCCCACGCCTCCTCGACGCCGTGGTCCTCCAGCCACAGAGCGACCTCGTCCTCCAGGTCGCTCCTGTCCAACGAGTCTAGAGGCGTCTGGGCGCGTCCGGCCACCTCGTTCGGGAGCTCCGCGATGGCGGCGCGTTGTTCGGCGGTGAGGTCAAGTTCGCCGAGTTTGGCGGCCTTTTCGGAAGAGGCGCGGAAGGCTGCGCGGGCTTCGGAGGCGCTGCGGTTGATGGCGGCGGCGGGGTTGTTCAGTTCGTGGGCGAGGCCCGCGGCCATCGTACCCAGCGAGATCAGCTTCGCGTGCTGCTGGCCGACGGATTCGTGCAGCTCGGCGCGCTCGACGGAGGTCGCCAGGATGTCGCGCAGGACCTCCGGGCAGATCCTGAGCAGCTCCCAGAACTTGTCGGGATGGAGCTTGAGCAGCTTCGTGTCGGTCGTGGCGCGCCCCGTCGTCGGGTACGGCGCGTCGAGGACCAGGATGAGCTCGGCGAACATGGAGCCCTCGCCGAGCGTGATGACGAAGACCTCTTCCTTGCCGACCTTGCGCGTCCACTCCGTCTCGCCCTCCATGACGACGTAGAAGCCGTCCGGCGGGTCGCCCTGGCGGGCGATGACGCCGCCGCTTTCCACCGGAACCTTCTCGGCGTGCTCGGCGATCCAGGCCAGCTTGTTGTCCGGCAGGTGCTCGAAGAGCGGCACGGTCCGCAGGCAATCCACGGCGCGAACCATCTCTGCTGCGTCCACCTCAGACCTCCGTGAGGTACTGGTGGACGAACTGGACGGCGATGGAGCCCTCACCGACCGCCGAGGCGCAGCGCTTGATCGAACCGTGCCGCACGTCCCCGGCCACGAAGATCCCCGGCACGCTCGTCTCCAGCAGGAACGGGTCCCGATCCGGCCTCCACCCCTTCGGACGCTTGCCGCCCGACATAAGATCCGGCCCGGACAGGATGAAGCCCCTCTTGTCCCGCTCGACCACGCCGTCGAGCCACCCCGTCTTGGGCGCCGCCCCGATAAAGATGAACAGCGAGTTGGCCGGTACGGTCTCCGTCTCCCCGGTAGCAGAATTGGAGATAGAGACCTCCTCCAAATGCTCCCCGCCTTCTACGGCGGAGACGCTGCTGTTGGTGAGGACCTCGATATTCTCCCGGTCCTCTATCTGCTTGACGAGGTACTCGGACATGCTCTTGCGCAGGTCGTCCGAACGGCAGAGCAGCGAGACCTTCCTGGCCTGTCCGGAGAAGAACATCGCCGCCTGGCCGGCCGAGTTGGCCCCGCCGACGATGTAGACGTCCTCGTCCTTGCAGGAGAACGCCTCCGTCTGGGCCGCGCCGTAGTAGACGCCGCGGCCGATGAGCCGGTCTTCGCCGGGGACGTCCAGGCGCCGGTAGGAGACGCCCGTGGTGACGATCAGGGCGTAGCAGGAGATCTCCGTCCCGTCCGTGAGCGTCACGATCCTGTACGGGTCCTCGACCCGCACGCCGCCCACCTCTTGCGGAGTTAGAATTTCCACCTCGAACCTGCGGGCCTGGTCCACCGCCCTACGGGCGAGGTCGGCCCCGGACAACCCCCGCGGAAACCCGAGGTAGTTCTCGATCCGGCTACTCGTCCCCGCCTGACCGCCCGGCGCCTCGCGCTCGACGAGCACGGTGTTCAGCCCCTCAGAAGCCCCGTAGACCGCCGCGGCCAGCCCCGACGGGCCGCCGCCGACGATCACGAGGTCGTAGAACTGCTGCTCGGCGCGGGTCTGGAGCCCGATCTTCTCCGCTATCTCCCGGTTCTCCGGCGCCTCCCCGTAAGACCCGTCCTCATAGACCACGAGCGGCAGCGTCGGCGTCCCGTGGTCCGCGTTCGCCACGACCTGCCGCGCCTCCTCGGACCCCTCCACGTCCATCCAACGGTACGGAACACGATTCCGCGCCAGAAAGTCCCGCGTCCGGTGCGACTCGGGCGACCAGCGGTCCCCGACCACCCGTATCCCCTCGAACGGAGGCCTGTAGTCCGCCCGCCAATCCGCCAGCAACTCGTCCAGGCTCGGATAGAGGTTCTGGTCCGGCGGGTCCCAGGGCTTCTGCAGATAGTAGTCCAGCCCCACATCGTTGATCGCCCGGATGGCCGCCTCGGTATCCGAGTAGGCCGTCAGCAGCGCCCGCTTCGCGTCCGGAAACTGCCCGATGGCCTCCTCCAGGAACTCAACCCCTGTCATCTTGGGCATCCTCTGGTCCACCAGAAACAGCGCCAGGGGGTCCCCGCGCAGCTTCAGCTTGCCCAACGTGTCCAGCGCCGACTCGCCCGAGTCGGCCCGCAAGACCCGGTACTCTCGCGCGTACCGCCGCCGGAGGTCCCGCTCCACCGCCCGCAGGACCTGGGGGTCGTCGTCCACCGCCAGAATCACCGGCTTAACCATGCTGCCCCACCCTTCGAAATGAGATCGTCAAATGCCCGCTTCAGCCCCAAATACGCGCCTCGTTAGCGCTGCGAAAAATTGTAGCACCGCTGGCAACCTAGCCATTTGGGGAGGTCGCGTAGTAGCATGAATAATTCGGGAGGAAAGGACCGCTACGGGTAAAGCCGTTGATAAACCGGTCCACGCAACGTAGCCATATGCTCTTTCGCTGCTGACAGTGGGCTGAGCCAAATAGAGACGTCAGTTAGGCTGGTTACTTATATGTTGGATCACATCGAGTTGGATAATTTCCGTGGCTTCGCACATCATACGCTTCCGCTAGCACCGCTGACAGTGATAGTAGGCCAGAACAACGCGGGCAAGTCGACGATTGTTGAAGCGTTGAGGCTCTTGTCTCTTGCGATCTCACGTTCCGCATCGGTGGCTTACAAAGCGCTTCCTGCTTGGGCAGGACGCCCTAAGCGTGAATATGGCATTTCACCTTCGTTACGCAATGTCGAGATCGAGTTCTCTACTCTTACGCATCAGTACGCTGCTCCACCGTCTACCGCCACTGTTGTGCCAGCCAGCGGCGTGTCGCTTACGGCCTTCATTGATAACGCGAGATTGTTTGTGGTCCTCCGTAACCCGGCTGGAGAAGTTGTGAAGACTCAGGGAGCCGCGCGAGCGTTAGGGATGCCGCAGGTCGCCATATTGCCGCAGATTGGGCCGGTGCAGAAGAAAGAGGAGATTCTGCGGGCTGACTACGTAAGAGCTGCTCTCGACTCACCACTTGCCAGCCTCCACTTCAGAAATCAAATCAACGTTCTCTTTGAGCTGTTTGACGACTTTAGAAATATCGTTGAGGAGACGTGGCCCGGCGTGCGGGTTGAGAGTCTTGATGGTCAGGGCGGAATACCTAGAGACTCATTGTATTTGTGGGTCCGGAACGGGGGATTCGTTGGTGAGGTCGGCGTTATGGGACATGGACTCCAAATGTGGTTACAAACCATGTGGTTCTTGACGCGTGCCAGGAACGCAGGAACCATCATTCTCGATGAGCCCGACGTGTATATGCACCCGGATCTTCAGCGTCGACTCATTAGATTCTTGCGAGGTCGGTTCCCGCAAATTATTGTGACCAGCCACTCCGTCGAACTCGTTTCCGAAGTCGAACCTGAAGACTTACTTGTTGTAGACAAGGAGCAAGAACGCTCGAGTTTTGCCAGTTCGCTTCCTGCTGTTCAGAGGATCGTCGAGCGTGTAGGTAGCACACATAATGTGCATCTGGCCAGGCTCTGGCGATCACGACGATTTCTCATACTCGAGGGAAAGGATATGGACATCCTCGCGCGTTTCCATGAAACGCTATTCCCTAATGCAGAGTCGCCGCGCTCTGTGCCGCAGATGGCCATTGAAGGCTGGGGAGGATGGAAGCTAGCGGTGGGCTCGTCTCTAGCACTTACCAATGCTTTCGGAGAAACGATAACTACTTATTGCATATTGGATTCGGATTATCATCTGCCTTCGGAGCAACAGGAACGACGAAGCGAGGCGCAACGTCGAAGCGTATCTTTACACATCTGGAACCGTAAAGAGATCGAGAATTACCTGTTGGTCCCAACTGCAATTGCTAGATACATAGCGAAACGCGCGCGAGGTACGCAGCAAGCACCTGACGAGGATCTAGTGAGTAAGAAACTCGATCAACTAGTGAGTGCGAAGGAGAAAAGCATCTTCAACGCCGTCGCTGATGAAATCAGCGCGAAAAATCGTGGCTGGTTGACGGGGCGGGTAAACGAGGAGGCCGAGAAATTGCTTTCGGATCGTATTGCAGAGTCAGGTGACCTAGCCGCAATTCCCGGCAAAACCGTTCTCTCGCAATTGTCTCGGTGGTCTATGGATACCTATAATGTAGGCCTGTCGCATTCTGGAGTTGCCGCTGAGATTACAGCCGGTGAAATGGATGCTGAGGTGAGACGGGTGCTCGAAGCAATACAGAATGGGGTTGCATTTGCCAACGATAGCTAGGGGATTCCATGGATCCTTTTATTGAGAGCTAATAGCAATGAGGAATAGCTAGAGCAGATGCGTGGTAAGTATTGAGTCGGCGGTTAGTCCGCTAATCTCAAACTTTTCTAGATCAAGACTATAGGTGAATCTTCCTCAACCACTCCTTCGCCCCTTCGAGCTCCTCGTAGGTGAGAGGGTGGCCGGTGTTCTTCCAGCGCAGTTCGAGGTCCGCGCCGGCTTCGCGCAGGATTTCGGCCAGGCGTTCGGTGTTGTTCGGCGGGATCATCGTGTCCCGACGGCCCGCCGCCAGAAAGATGGGTGTGCCCGAAAGATCCGGCACCTCTTCCGGCTCGAACGGGACCATCGCCCGGAACAGGATGGCGGCGCGGAGTAAGCCCGGGTGGAGCAGCATCAGGCTCGCGGCTATGTTGGCGCCGTTG
>CAXTDD010000117.1:0-1438 GCA_964242955.1 uncultured Rubrobacteraceae bacterium
GCGTGGGACTGGTCGAGGCGCTCGGGGCGCGGCCCTGCGGCCAAGCTGACCGTGGCCGACCGGCACGCCCCCTGGCCTTGGCGTCTTGGAACCTCGGTCGAGAACCCCGCCTCGCCGGGTCGGGCGGCGCGCTACGCCTTCGCCGGCCGGTAGGTCACGTCCAGTACCCCGTTGCCGAAGGTCCTCGACTCGACGAGTTCGAGCCCGATCTTCTCGGAGATCCCCTCGAAGAGGCGCATGCCCGAGCCGACCACCACGGGCAAAACGCACAGGTTGAGCTCGTCGAGCAGCCCCCCGCGCAAGAGCGACCGCACCAGCGTGGGGCTGCCGGGGATCAGGACGTTCCCACCTTCCCGCGCCTTGAGCTTTGCGAGCTTTTTCCCGAGGTCGCCTGCGACGAGGCTCGCCGGGCCCCACGCCAGCGGCTCCTCGAGGGTGCCGGACACCACGTACCATAAAACCTGCAGCGCGGATATGGCGGGCACCAGCAGGCCGAAGAGGAGCACGAGCCACCACAGGCCCGTGAGCTCCGAGGCGGCGACGGCGAGCAGGGCGATGATGCCGCCCCACGCTACCAGTCGACAGCCGAGCGCGGGCACGGTTCGGGCCGCGTCTTGCTCCTCCGGCGGCCCGGAGCACGAGGCCCCGTCCGAAGGAGTTCGGTCCGGGAGGCGTTGTTGCATCTCATCGGCCACGGTGCCGCCCAGGATGCCACCGGCGGCCCGGACGGGGCAACGCTTGTGGCCCCTTCCCGACCCTGTCCAGGCCCCGCTCCACCGATCTTCCTCCTTTATCCAACACGTTTCGGGGAGTAGCCGAGGGCGCGCAGGGTCATCGCGACCACGGTGTCGGCGTGCCCCCGCGAGACCGGACCCGTGCGCAGCAGCCACCGGTAGTAGACCGCCCCGTAGAACATCTCCGCCGCCACATCCAGGTCCACGTCATTATCGATCTCTCCCGCCTCCTGCGCCTCGCGCAGCCTCCCTTTGGTAGCTTCCAGGAACGGCAGCAACAGCCTGTTCAGGAGCGCCTCCGCCAGCCCCCGGTCGTCCTGGATAGCCGTGAGCAATGCCCTGTAGCGCCGCTCGAAGGCCGGGTCGGCGAAGGAGTCCGCGGTGAAGCGCAAGACGGTCCTGAGGTCGGCCTCAAGTTCGCCGCTCGTGGGGAAGGACACCCCCTCGTCCGCATGCACGAGTGCCAGGCTGCTTGCCCACCCCCGCCCTGGCCGCTATCGCCTCGACCGCGAGCTTGGTGTAGCCGACCTCGCCGAGCAGGTCTGCGGTCGCGGTCAGGATCGCTTGGCGGGAGCGCTCGCTCCTGCGGGAGGGGTCGGGCCTCTTGACGTCCTGGGTCATGCGATGTACATTACCACATTGCAAGACGAGACGCACCGTCTCACACGGCAGCGGCGGTCAGGAGGATCCCGTGTCCGAACATC
>CAXTDD010000117.1:1510-6902 GCA_964242955.1 uncultured Rubrobacteraceae bacterium
ACCTGGTGGCGCGCCACGGGGGACGGCTCGCGGTGTTGCCCCTGGACGTGAGAGACCGCGCGGCCGTGTTCTCGGCCGTGGAGAGGGCCGTCGGGGAGTTCGGGCGGCTGGACGTGGTGGTCAACAACGCCGGTTTCGGCCTCTCAGGGACGGTGGAGGAGGTCACCGAAGCACAGGCGCGCTCGATCGTCGACACCAACTTCTTCGGGGCGCTTTGGGTGTGCCAGGCGGCGGCGCCGCACCTTCGCGCCCAAGGCTCCGGGCACGTCGTGCAGATGTCGAGCGTGAGCGGGCTGATCGGCGTCCCGACCATGGGCCTGTACTCGGCGAGCAAGTTCGCCTTGGAGGGGATGAGCGACGCCTTAGCCGAGGAGATGGAACCGTTCGGCGTGCGCGTAACGCTGGTCGAGCCGCGCGTTTACGCCACGGGGTTCATGGGAGAGAGCATGAAAGTGGCGGAGTTCAGGGAGGAGTACCAACCCGTGCGCCGGGCCCTGATGGAGAGGTACGCGGGCGTCGCCCCCGGCGACCCGGAGCGGGTGGCCGAGGCGGTGCTGGAGCTGGTGGACAGCCCCGAGCCGCCCCGGAGGTTGCTGCTCGGCGACGGCGACTACGACGAGGTCTTCGAGGCCCACCGCCGGCGCACGGAGGAGTGGTCCCGATGGGAACGCACGAGCCGGGCCGCCGGCTAGGCCGTTGCCCGACCGCAAGCATGGAGGTGCCCCGCATGACGGGCGTTCGGCACCGCCGTCGGGGATGGTCGAGGCCCCCAACAGCGGGGGCGTCGGGTTCCCCGGGCGTCGGGTCGGGGGTGCGGCGATGGTCTTGGGACCCCTCCTGCTCCTCGCCAGGTTGCTGCTCAGGGTCCCGGCCAATTTCCTGATCCCCGAGCAACGCCCCTTCGCCTTCCCCGAGCAGCTCGCGGCCTTCGAGCGGTACCCGACCCTGATGGCCGCCTCGTGCTCGTCTTGCTAGGCCACGACGGGAAGCAGGCGGTACGGCGGGACGTCTGATCCCCCCGCCACCTCACTCTTGGCACTCTCGGGCACGGTGCTTTCGACCGCAAAATCTTCCCACCGTTGCGACGCCCGTATTTTGTGGGGTTGGAGGGTCGGTCTGGTCGCAGGTCTGCTCACGGAGTCTGGACTCTAGCCCGTGGCACCTCTAAAGAGTAGGGCCAGCAGTAACAGGAACGCGACAGAACCCACGCGGTACGGCGAGGTCTGCAGAGAGGATCGACTACCGTTGGTCGGGTCGCGATGAACGCTCCTCGACGAGCGCCTGGATGCCGTCCAGCACGCGCTGCAGGCCAAACTCGAAGGCGTAATTGGGATCGTATGCGGCCTGGTAGGCCTCTCCTGCTGCCAGCCCGACTCGCGACGCGGTCGGGTAACGCTCGGGGTCGAAGACCTTCTCCAGCAGCGGGGCGTTCGCCGACCACCACTCCTCGTCGGTCATCCCGGTGCGCCGCTCGGCCTGCGAGGCCTCCACCGACGTTCGGGCAGCGCCCTGGACGTACCCAAGGACGAGCGTGAGCACCGAGTCCATCTCGACGTCGGTGAGCCCAATGCCGTCCACCGCGCGAAGCTCGAAGTCGTACTTGGCGATCACGTTCGGCCCCGATGGAGGGCGGCTCATCGCGGCGACCTGCAACATCCACGGATGCCGGTGGTAGAGCCCCCAGTTGTCCCGCGCGACCGACTCGAGCCTCTCTCGCCACCCCCCTGCCGCTTCGTTTGCGCCGACCGCCTCGCCGAGTACCGCGTCCAGCATGACGTCGATGAGCTCCGCCTTGCCCGGCACGTAGGTGTAGAGCGACATGGTGCTTACCCCGAGCCGCTCCGCCACGCGCCGCATGGAGAGCGCCGAAAGCCCCTCGGCGTCGGCGACCTCGATCGCCGCCCGCACCACCCGCTCCACGCTGAGGCCGGGCTTCGGTCCCCGGCTCGGGCCCTTGCGCGTACCCCACAACAACGCCATCGTGCGCGCCGGATCCCCACCGCCACTGTACTCCGTCGCCATACCCAAAAATCCTTTCTTGCAACTCCGTATGCCGTACAGTATAGTTCCTTTTACTTTGTACACCATACAGAGTTAGGAGATGGCGGTGGCTTCGACGGGGTTTGCGGTTCTGGCTGAGGGGTTGCGTAAACGGTACGGGGACACGAAGGCCCTCGACGGGTTCGACCTGCGGGTGCCGGAGGGCTCGGTGTGCGGGTTGCTCGGGCCGAACGGGGCGGGCAAGACGACGGCGGTGCGCGTCCTTTCGACGCTCTTGCGGCCGGATGGGGGCCGGGCGGAGGTGGCCGGCTTCGACGTGGCGCGCCAGGCCGGGCGGGTGCGCTACAGCATAGGGCTGGCCGGGCAGCAGGCGGCCGTGGACGAGGTGCTGACGGGGAGGCAGAACCTCACGATGTTCGGCCGCCTCTACCATCTCCCGTGGCCCGAGGCCCGCCGGCGGGCCGAAGAGCTCCTCGAGCGGTTCGGGCTTGCCGGGGCCGCCGACAAGCAGGCTAAGGATTACTCGGGGGGCATGCGCCGCAGGTTGGATCTCGCGGCCAGCTTCATCCTCTCGCCGCGGGTGCTGTTCCTCGACGAGCCGACCACGGGGCTCGACCCGAGAGGCCGCAACGAGGTGTGGGAGGCCGTACGGTCGCTGGTGGCGGGGGGCACCACGGTGCTCTTGACCACGCAGTACCTCGACGAGGCGGACCAACTCGCCGACCGGATCGTGGTCATCGACGCCGGGCGGGCGATCGCCACCGGAACGCCCGACGAACTCAAGGCATCGGTCGGCGGCGACCGGATCGACATAGTCGTGCACGACGCCGGGGAGTTGGCTACGGCCGCGAGGACCATCGGCCGGGTGTGCGGGGCGGAGCCCGAGATCGACCCCGAAGCCCGTCGGGTCAGCGCCCCGGTGTCGGACCGGGTCGCGATCCTGACCGAGGCGGTGCGGGCGCTCGACGACGCGGGCGTGGTGGCCGAGGACGTCGGGCTCAGGCGGCCCACCCTCGACGACGTGTTCTTGCGCCTTACCGGCCACCGAACCGGTGGGGTCGAAAAGGAGGTGGCCGCATGAAAGCTCGGACCCCCGAGATCTCAAAGACCGCGCTGGACCGTCTAGGCTGGGTTCTGGCGGATGCCTGGACCGTCGCCCGAAGGGACCTCATCCACTGGATCCGCCAGCCCTTCGGTATCGTAGTCACCCTGCTCTTTCCGGTCATGCTGGTCCTGATGTTCGGCTACCTTTTCGGCGGCGCGATGACCGTGCCGGGAGGAAACGCGTCTGGCGGCGGGGACTACCGCGAGTTCCTGATGCCCGGCATGTTCGTGATGACCATGGCCTTCGGCCTGGAGACGACCATGACGTCGATCGCCACCGACGCGGCCAGGGGCGTCACCGACCGCTTCCGCTCTTTGCCCATGTCCCCCTCGGCGGTGGTATTGGGCCGCAGCATCGCCGACATGCTGAACTCCGCGCTCGGCCTGTCGGTCATGATCGCGTGTGGGCTGCTCGTCGGCTGGCGGTGGCAAGGGAGCCTCGGCGAGGCCCTGGTCGCGGTGGGACTGCTGCTCTTGCTGCGGTTCTCTTTGTTGTGGGTCGGGATCTTCCTGGGCCTCGTCGCCAAGGGCCCGGAGTCCGTGGCCGCGGTGCAGATCCTGGTGTGGCCGGTCCTGTTCCTCTCAAACACCTTCGTGGCGCCCCAGACGATGCCGGGATGGCTCGGCGCGATAAGCGAGTGGAACCCGCTGTCGGCCACCGTCGGTGCGACCCGCGAACTGTTCGGCAACCCCGGGTGGGGCGGCGAGTCCTGGGCCGCGCAGAACGCGCTCGCGCTGGCGGCTGCTTGGCCGCTCATCGTCTTCGCGGTCTTCTTCCCGCTGTGCGTGAGGCGCTACCGGCGCCTGGGCCGCTGAGTTGGGCGCCCGGATCGGATCGCCGGCCGTCGACAGAGGGCACACGACGCACCAGGAGTACATAGAGGCAAGCGGCGCGCGCGAGAACAACCTGAAGGACGTCTCCCTGCGCGTGCCCAAGCGAAAGATCACCGTTTTCGCCGGCGTCTCCGGATCGGGGAAGTCGTACCTGGTCTTCGACACCGTCGCCGCCGAGGCACAGCGTCAACTGAACGAGACCTTCACGGCCTTCGTGCGCAACTTCTTGCCCCGCTACGGCCAGCCGGACGCGGACGCCATAGAACCTCTCGACCGCCGTCGTCGTCGACCAGAGGCGCCTCGGAGGCAACTGCCGCTCCACGCTCGGCACCACCACCGACGTCTACTCGTTGCTCAGGCTCCTCTTCTCCCGGATCGGTGAGCCCTCCGCCGGGTATTCCAACGCCTTCTCCTTCAACGACCCGGAGGGCACGTGCCCGGGGTGCTCCGGCATCGGCAGGAAGACGGAACTCGACCTCGGGCGGTTTTTCGACGAGTCGAAGTCGCTGAACGAAGGGGCGATGCTCCACCCCAACTTCGCGGTCGGCTCTTGGTACTGGAAGCTCTACGCCCAATCCGTCCTGTTCGACAACGACAAGAAACTCGCCGATTACACGGAGACGGAGACCCTGCTGCGCGGCGAGCGCGGCGCGAAGGTCGAGCTTAAGACCCCGTCCGGGCCGGCGGTGACCTCCGATTTTGAGGGTGTGGCGGACAAGTTCTAGAGGCTCTACATACGCAGGGACACGAGCGAGATGTCGGACTCCACGCGCGAGAACGCCCGGCGCTTCTTCGCAACCGGGACGTGCCCTCTGAGTCGCGGGGCGCGCCTGAACAAGGCGGCACTTGCGAGCAGGATAAACGGCCGCAACATCGCCGAGATGGCGGCCATGATCCTCGCCGAACTCCGGGGAGTAGTGGGCGCCATCGAGGGTCCGGCCGCGGCACCGATGGTCGGGGAGATCACGGCCCGCCTCGGGCACATGGTCTCGATGGGGCTCGGGTACCGGTTCATCGACCGCCAGCCCACGCTCACCGGGCTGCACATGGCGGACGTCGACCGCCTGCTGGACCTGCTGGACCTGCTGGTCGACGGTGGGAACTCGGTTATCGTCGTGGAGCACAACCTCGAGGTCGTCGCCCACGCGGATTGGGTCATAGACCTCGGGCCCGAAGGGGGCGACCGGGGCGGCGCCGTCGTCTTTGAAGGGACGACCGCGCAAGTCGTCTCCGCGCCGGGATCGTTCACCGGCGAGCACCTGCGACGGCACGCCAGAAGCGGTTACCCTTGGTCGGGGTAGTAGTTGGTCGTTCGGTTTCTCCTTCGTCATCGTCTCCGTGTGGGCCCGGCCTCGCTGATACGGTCTTGGTCGAGAGGAGAACATCGGCCCCGGCCACCGTTCGGTCTCCTCCACGACCAGGGGCGCGACGACGGGTGCTTTTTGGGTCTTGG
>CAXTDD010000118.1:0-6890 GCA_964242955.1 uncultured Rubrobacteraceae bacterium
CTGCCGCCCTGCTCCCCCTTGAGGAGCCGGTAGACGATCTCGCGCTTCACCATCGGCCCGGAGTTTGCGGCGGTCGTCGTGCTCCTCTATGGATCCCGAATAGGGTTCAGGTCCTACCCGGCACGTGCCGGTTCACGGGGCCGCGCCGGTGCGGCCAGGACGCGGTCCACGAAGCGTTCCCGGGGGAGCGAGACTAGTTCTGCCGTCGTATCGCCCACCCTCTCCGGCTGCGGGTCGAGGACCACGTGCGTCACGCGGGCGCAGGGACCGTAGAGCACCGAGACCAGCCCGCCGGCGCGGCTCTCGGTGGTCCGCCAGCCGGCGTCCGCGTCCCCGGGTTGCAAGAACGTCTCGGCCTCCTCCTCGTGGCTGAAGACCGGGAGGGCCTCCTCGCCGTTTCGGTCGATGGTGAGCACCTCTATCCGGCCGTTGGCGGTCTGCGAGATCAGCCAGTACGCCACCCCCGGCGGCCGTCGCGTGGCGCCTCCTGCCTCTCGCCCCGTCCCTCGCGTCTCGGATTGGATCACAGCATATCCTCGTCCCTTTCTTTTTCCCGATCTCCCTCGAAATCCCGCATGACATAGTCCGGGATGCCCGGAAGTTCTCCGTCGAGAGCGCCCCCCATCCGGCGCTCTCGTCTATGGTCTGTCCCGGACATTGGGGTTGGCGTTCTGCGGTCCCGGCCCGCGTTTCTGGCGTCCACGGCGTTCGACGGTCGCACGATCTCCTCCTATATCGTGGGCGGGTGCAGGATCGGGGCCGGCGGCGTTCCGCCCGCAGGAGGGGGGAAAGAGCGGTAGGAAGCGCCGGCCCGCCCCGATCTTCCTTCCCGAAGCACGGACTTCGAGAGGCCCGGGGCCGCCCCACCTTGCGGAACGACCTCTCAAGGATGCCAACATTACCAGCGCACCAGGCGCCGGTCTTCGGACAGATACCCCAATTCTGATTGGGAGGTTTTCCCTATGTAGCCTTAAGCGGTTCAGCTTTCAGCCGTCGGCTATTGGCTTGTGCTGGAGGCCGGCCGCCCTCCGCCACGCCGGGAGGTTCGCCGAGTGGGAGGGTTCGTCGTGCGTTCCGGGTCCATCGAAACGCGGGTAGATGGCTCAGGATGGCGTGCGGTCGGAACGGTGGCAGGCCCGGGAAAATACGGGCGAGGCTTTCGCCGGGCGGCCGGGGGACTTACCATGCCAAAAGGCACGCAGACGGAACGGGGAGCCGGGATGGACCAGCCAGGCGCGAAGGCTTTAGAGATGGGGCCCGCGCGGACCGGGCACATGTCTCTGTCGTTCGGGCAGTTTTCTGGGGTGGAGTCGGCCGCCGTCTGCCGCGGGTCTCTGCACGGGCATGTGGGGTGTAGGAAGACGTGATCGGGGCGGTGGCCGCGGTGGTCTTGCTGCTCATCGTGGTCGTGCTCGTCCCGCTGCGGTTCGCCCGCTCCGTGCGCCGTTCCCTGCGGGATCCAGAGTTTCGCGGCCTCTTCGTGCTCGTTGTCGTGACCCTCGCCGCCGGCACGCTCTTTTACTGGCAGATCGAGGGCTGGAGCCCGCTCGACGCCTTCTACTTCAGCTCCATCACCCTCACCACCGTCGGCTACGGCGACCTCGCCCCCGAGACCGCCGCCGGCAAACTCTTCACCGTCTTCTACGTCTTCACCGGCATCGGCCTGATCGTCGCCTTCGTCAACGCCGTAGCCCGCGCCACCGTCCAGCAACGCGAAGAGCGTCGCAAACGCCGCGACTAAAGCGCTCCGCTTCGCGAACCGCGCCGTCAGCTATCAGCCATCGGCTTTTGCCCGGTCGCAGAGGATCGGCCCCGAACAACGGCGCCGGGGCACCGCGTAGGGGTGGGAAACGGCCTTGCCCGGCGCGAACCTCCCGGCGCCACCACCGCCAAGACCGGAAGGCTAACCGCTAATAGCCAACCGCTCTAATTTTCGCGCACCACGAGTACCGGGTTGTGGGCGTGGTGGACCACGGAGTCGGAGACGCTGCCCATGAGGGCCCGGCGGACGCCGTCGAGGCCGCGGCTGCCGACGATCGTGAGTCCGGCTCCGATCTCCTCGGCGAGGCTCACGATCTCGGCTTCGGCTTTCCCGGAGACCAGGTGCCGTCCGCCGAGCCTGCCTCCCGCGGCCTCGACACCCTCGGCCTGCCGGTCGAGCAGCCCGCGGGCCTCGCCCTCGACCTGGTCCAACATGGAACTCTTCGCCTCTTCTGAGTAGAGGTGGGGGCCGAACAGCCGCTCCGCCGTGGGCATCACGTGGGCCACGTGGACCTCGGCGCCCGTACTGGCGGAGAGCTCCGCGGCGGCTTGCACGGCCAGGCGCGCCTCCCCAGAGCCGTCCACGGCCAGCAGGACCTTGTCCGGAAGCGACTCCCCGCCCTCGCGCACGACGAGAACCGGACCGTGGGCGTGGCGGACGACGCTGTTGGAGACGCTGCCCATGAGCGTGCGCCGCACCAGGCCGTGCCCCTTGCTGCCGACGACGATGAGGCCCGCGCCTATCTCCTCGGCCAGGTGCGAGATCTCCTTGTCGGGACGCCCGATGCGCGCGTGGGAACCCGCCACGTCTCCCATCTCCTTTAATCTCTCCACCTCGACCGCGAGCTTCTCGATCGCCTCCCGGTCGGCCCGCTCCCGCACCTCGCTGCGCAGGTCGGGGCCGTAGGTCACGGCCTCCGGCAGCGCGTAGTGGTCGGGCAAGGGCTCCACGTAGGCGACGTGGAGCTCCGAGCCCGTCTTCTCCGCCAGCGCCGCCGCCATCCGCGCGGCGCGGGACGCCTCCTCCGAACCGTCGGTTGCCAGCAAGATCTTCGCCGGAAACATCTCTCCTCCTAGCCTCCACTCGTGATCCTCCAACACCCATCCTAGCCCGGCTTGGCCCCCGACAACAAGGCCGCGACCCGGGAACCGATCGACACCGTGGGTTGTAGATCGGGTAGGATGCCGGCGGCTACCGGGGAGGTTCGGCATGGCTGCTAGGTGGTTCGGTCCGGCGTTCTCGATCTTCCTGATCGCCGCCACGATGGTCGGCTGCGGCGGTCCGGGGACCGTCGACGAGCGTAACGGCGCGCGGGGCGCCGCCCCAACCAACGAGGAGAAGACCGCGGCGCCCGGGGAAGGCCGAACCGTGGCCGGGGGTGCGCGAGGGAACGTCGACCTGGACGCGGAGGTCGTGTCCCCCGGCGGGGCCTACCTGCCGGCGGGGTTCGGCGAGGGCTCCCTGTGGGCGACCGACCTCTTCACCTGCGACGACACGGTGGTGGTCGATTCCTCGTCCTCGGCGTCCTCCGGAGATGGCTCCGCCGCCGCGGGCGACTGCGCCGTTTCCCCGGGGACGGCACTGCCCCTCAACAGGTTAGACCCGCGCAGCGGTGAGAAAGTCGCCGAGATCCCGCTCAAGAACTTCTTCGCCAACATCACGGAGGTCGTGTTCGGCGCGGGCTCCGTGTGGGTCTCCTCTTCAGACTACGGCCCCGGACCCACCGAAGAGAGACAGCCGGGCGACGTCGTTTTCAGGATCGACCCGGTGACGAACGGGGTCGTGGACCGGATACCAGTTGACTCTCCATCCGGCCTGGACTTCGGGCACGGCTCGGTGTGGGTAACTAGCGCCGCATACGGCACGGTGTCCCGCATAGACTCCGAGACCGGCGAGGTGGCGGCTGAGATCGAGGTCGGCCGCGGCGCGGTGGACGTCGCGGCCGACGAGGAGTCCGGGGCCGTGTGGGTGGCCGGGCTGTACCTCTCCGAAGACTATGATGCATCGTCCGCGTCCGCGGACCCGAAGGACAACAAGCTCACGCGTATAGACCCCGACACGAACCGCGTGGTGGCTGAGGTCCCGATCGCGGCGGACTCATCTTACGGCGGAGCACAGAACGTCGCCGTCGGCGAAGGAGCGGTGTGGGTGGCGGGCGGCGACGGCAGGCTCTTCGAGGTGGATCCCGTAGAGAACGAAGTAGTCGCCATCACGCCCCTGGGCGACTATTTCTCGGACCTGAAGGTCTCGAAAGGCTCGGTATGGGCTACGGTCCAGATCTCGAAACCCCTCGACGTCCGCACGCGGCTCGTGCGGGTGAACCCCCGCACCGCCAAGGTCCTCGCGTCAGAGGACCTTGGACCCGTGGACACCGGCGGCTACGGCCGGCTGGTCGTGGGCGGGGGTTACGTCTGGTTCGTGGGCGGCAAGGACAAGACGGGTAGAGGCGCGCTGGCCCGAATCTCGCCATGACACACCCGCTGTCGGTGCCATCCGCGCTCGGTGATCCCGTACCTCTCGTTCGGTCAGGGGCACGGAAGACGGCAAGGTTCGAAGCCGAACCCCCTTGTTAAACTCCGTTCACAACGTGAACAGGAGTGTTCGAGATGGCGGCGAAGGCACGAGGGCTACGGCTTCCGGACGAGATAGAGGAGGAGATCGGGCGCGAGATGCGGCTGCGGGGCGCCACGTTCTCGGGGGTGGCGACGTCCCTGCTGCGCGAGGCGGTGCGGATGAGAAGGGCTCTGGGGATAGTGTTCATGGAGGCGGCCGGCGCGCGGCGATAGCGGTGACGGGCCTGGACGTGTGGGAGGTCGTCTCGCAGCTCAAGGACCTAAAGGGATGTTACCCCTGGCTCTCCGGCGCCCAGGTCTCGTCCGCCCTCTCCTGCTATGGGCTCTGTATAGAGAGGGGGCGGATGGTCGACACGTTGGATGGGGTAGAGCCCGATCACGGCGGTCCTGTGCCGCCGTACCATCAGGCGGCGCAGGCGCTGGAGGCGGCTATCGGGGATGGGCGGTCGCCGCGGGAGAGCAAGCTCGGGGGAGGTGGAGGTTGCGCCGCGGTTGGGAATCATCCGTCCCACGATGCGCGCGGCGTCCTCGGTGACATCATGCCCCACGCGGTCGACATGGCCTAGAACCTCCCCGGCCCCATAGAGAGCGTCCCGGCGCAGCGCGAGACGCTCATCCGCGGGAGACCCGGGGTGCCCCGTCGAGAACGAGGTGGTGTGGAAAGGAGTAGCAGGTGGCATTCGCGTTTCTCCGGTCGGAGATTCCGGTCAACGACACGTGGCTCGATTACTTCATCATCGGGGTGTACTTCGTCTTCGTACTCGGCATCGGGGCCGTCTTGCGGACCAGGATGCGGACCGCCGAGGACTACTTTCTCTCGGGGAGATCTTTGCCCAGCTGGATCACGGGCCTGGCCTTTCTCGGGGCGAACCTGGGGGCGCTGGAGATCATGGGGATGGGCGCTGGCGCCGCCCAGTACGGGATCATGCAGTCCCACTACTACTGGATCGGCGCGATCCCGGCGATGGTCTTCGTGGCCCTGTTCATGATCCCCTTCTACTACGCCAGCCGCGTCCACTCCGTTCCCGGCTTTCTGAAGCTCCGTTACAACGAGGCGACGCGCGGCTTTAACGCCATACTCTTCGCGCTGTTCATGATACTTCTCTCCGGCATAAACATGTACGCGATGGCGATAGTGTTTCAACTGCTTTTGGGATGGACCCTCACCGCGAGCATCATCCTCTCGGCGGGGATCGTGCTCGGGTACGTGGTCCTGGGCGGCCTCTCTTCCTCTATCTACAACGAGGTCCTACAGTTCTTCCTTATAACGCTGGGCCTCCTGCCGCTGGTCATCTTCGGCCTGATAGACGTCGGCGGTCTCTCGGGCCTGCAAGATTCCATAGACCGCGCCGGGTACTTCCACGCGTGGGCCAACACCGGGGGCACGGACAACCCGATGGCCGTACAGTGGTTCGCGATAGTCTTCGGCCTCGGGTTCGTGCAGAGCTTCGGCTACTGGTGCACGGACTTTCTGGTCGTCCAGCGGGCTCTGGCCGCCGAGGACGAGGCGGCGGCCCAGAGGACCCCGCTCATAGCCGCCTTCCCCAAGCTGATGTACGGGGTGTTGGCGATCTTCCCCGGCCTCATCATCCTGACCATCCTCCCCAACCTCGGACAGAGCGGCGCCGGCGGCATCGAGAACTCCTACAACATGGCGGTCCCCTACGCGATGGCCTACTACTTCCCCACAGGGATGCTCGGCGTCGGCCTGACGGCGCTGCTCGCCGCCTTTATGAGCGGGATGGCCGGGAACGTGACGGCCTTCAACACCGTCTGGACCTACGACATCTACAAGGCCTACATCAACCGCGACGCCCCCGACCGCCACTACCTGAACGTGGGCCGCATCGCGACCGTGGCGGGGGTGCTGCTCAGCGTCCTGACGGCGTACTCGGTGCTCGGCTTCGAGAGCATCATCGACTACGTCCAGCTCTTGCACGGCATCTTCCTAGCACCGCTGTTCGGGACGTTCCTGCTCGGCATGTTCTGGCGGCGTTCGACGGGTTGGGGCGGCTTCTTCGGGCTGTTCACGGGGACGGCGACGGGCGTGATCCTGTACCTCGTCTCGCTCGACTCTTCGGTAGGTGCCTCCATGTACCGGGCCCTGTGGGCCTGGATCGCCTGCGTCACCGTGACCGTCCTGGTCTCCCTCGTCACCCGACCCAAACCCGACTCGGAGCTGCGCGGCATCGTTTGGGGCCTGACGGAGTCCAAGGAGGTCGTGGAGCAGGCCTGGTACAAAAAGCCGTGGGTGCTCGCCGTCATCGTGCTCGCCATGACCGTCGCGCTCAACATCTACTTCTTCTAGGAGGCTTGCCATGACCGGCCACCGCGATTACGGCGAAGAAGAGCGGGTGGCGGAGCACTCCGGCACGAGCCATTCGCTGGCGATAGGCTTCTACATCGCCGCCATCGTCCTGATCTTCGGCGTCACGCTCGTCCTGGCCGGCATCATCTCGCCCGACCAGAAGTCCCAGGGGAGCTTGGATTTCAACATAAACCTGTGGTGGGGCCTGGTGATGGTCGTCTCGGGGTGCGGGATCCTGGGCCTCACC
>CAXTDD010000119.1:0-6871 GCA_964242955.1 uncultured Rubrobacteraceae bacterium
AGAGCCAGGCCGCCGGCAAGGTCGAGGCCGTCTTCGCCCCCAACCTCGGCATCGCCGACGACAAGGGCGTCTACCCGTTCATACCGGAGATGATCCGGACCTACCTCGGTGAAGAACCCGTCCTCCAGAACCTCCGCACCTACTCCCTCGCCGTAGAGGAAGACAGAGACTACGTCATGGACCACTTCGATGAGCTGGTCGTAAAGAGCCGCAGCGGCTGGGGCGGCAAAGACGTCCTCATAGCCCCCGAAGAATCCGAAGCGGACATCCGGGAGTTCCGCGCCGGGGTCAAAGAGAACCCCGTCGAGTTCATCGCCCAGGACCCGATAGACTTCTCCACCCACGTCCTCTGCGCGACGGACGAAGCTGCAGACAGCTTCGCCCTGCAAGACTCCTACGCCGACTATCGTATCCACGTCCTCGCCCCGGACGAGGAGACCGCCTGGGTGGTCCCCGGCGCCATGACACGGGTGGCCGCCCGCGGCAGCAGGCTCGTCAACGTCTCTAGCGGCGGCCGGGCAAAAGACACGTGGGTGTTGAGCTAGTCAGCCCGCTCCGGCCCTAGGGGCTCCGCTCTCAGCGCGCGTCGGGCCTTGGCAGGCCCTCGCTCTCAGCCCGCTGCGGCCCAAAGGCCTCGCTTTCAGCTTTCCGCCGTTCGGGGCCGGCCGCACACGAGGAACCGTTGGCGGCGTCACCTTGCACCACGGGCGGTCCCGAGTGCCGACCAACGCCACCCACCAAAAAGCTGACAGCGGCCGGCAGGCCGCGGGCTGAGAGGCCCCGAAGGGGCCGTGCTGACAAGCGTAGGCGAAGCCGGAGCGCGCTGAAAGCGGAGCCCGTAGGGCGCAGCGGGCTGCGACGACCGGAAGGAGGAGCCGCTAGCCGGTGCTCAGTTGGGCGCCCATCAGCATTACGCCGCCGTCCACGACGAAGGAGGAGCCGGTCGCGTAGGAGCTCTTATCCGAGGCCAGAAAGGCTACCCAGTGCGAGATCTCGCGCGCATGGCCCGGCCTCCCGAGCGGGATGTTCGGGCGGTCGATGGTCGTGGGGTCGACGTCCTCGGCCTCGTTCATGGGGGTCGCGATCTCGCCCGGGCCGACGGCGTTCACCGTGATGCCGTGATCCGCCAGTTCTACCGCCATGACCTTCGTGAGCAGCCCGAGGCCGCCCTTGGAGGCGCAGTAGGCCGAGGCCCCGGCGCGCGGGACGTGCTCGTGGATGGAGGTGATGTTGACGATCCTGCCGCCGTTGCCGGCCTCGACCATCCGCCGGGCAGCCCGCTGGGCGCACAGGAACGCCCCGGAGAGGTTGGTGTCTATGACCTGTCGCCACTCCTCGTAGGGAAGCTCCAGGAAATCCCCGGTCGGGTCGCCGGTGCCGGCGTTGTTGACAAGGACGTCCACGCCGCCCAGGGAGTCGGCCAGATCGTCGATCACGTCCGCAGCACCCGGTAGCTCCGTGAGGTCCAGGTGCCGCACCTCGCCCCGGCAACCGGCCTTCTCGACCGCCGCGAGCGTGTCGTTCGCCCCTGCTTCGTCCGAGCGGTAGGTGATGCCGACGTCGAAGCCATTCTCGGCGAGCTCCCTCGCGCATTCCTTTCCTATCCCGGAATCTGATGCTGTTACTACCGCTACCGGGCTCATGCCTGTCTCCTCTGGGGGTTCGCGTAACGTACCTGCGGGGTTTACCCCGGGATGCGGCGCACAAACGCGGTTCCGAGTGAGAAGCGGCGATGAAGGGTAGCATGTTGCAGGGACGTTACTGCGAAACGGCCGGACGGAGGAACGCGTGGCGATAGAACTTTCCCTATTCAACAACTCGGTGACGACGCTTGTGGATCACCTCTCGAACTTCTACCCCGAGGAGGCGGAGCTCGAGACCTACGTGCTCTGCGCCCGGGTCAAGTGCCCCAACATACCCGGCGGGAGCGGCCTGAACTGGGTCATCAGCCCCGGCGGCGACGAGCTCGCGCCAGGCTTGCTGCAGGGCGTGCTGGAGTCGCTGGAGGCCGAGAACGGGAAGGGCCCCTGATCCAGGCTCGATAAAGACCGGAATGAGGGAGACGCCGCAAGACCTCGAACGGCCGCAGGCGCTCCTGGAGCGCAGCATCGAAAGCGCAGGAGAGCGTCACAACGGGCGCAAGTGCTCGATCGTGACGCGGTACCGCTCGATCAACCGCCGGGCGATCAACGAGCGGTGGCAGGCCTCCGGGTCGCGCTCGACGCAGAACAGCGCCGCGGTCCCGCCGCCCGGCAGCGCCGACACGATCGGCGCGAGGTCAACGCGGTCGAGGATCTCGGCGGTGTAGCGGCGGGCGTACTCGGCGGCGAGCTCGCGGCGCGAGCGCTTGCCGACCCCTCGGCGGTCGTCCTCGGCGTACTGGAGCCGGCGCAGCTCGGTGGTCGGGGCGAGCTCGGGGTGGTGCTCGTAGGAGATCCCGGCCCGGGCGAGGGCCGCCTGCAGCCGGAGCGAATTCGCCCAGGCGTACTCGGGCCCGCGGACGCCGCGGCGCTGGCGCACGTCGAGCAGCAGGCGGACGTCCGCCTGCCGCAGCCGCCGCAGGAAGGACTCGCCGTCGAAGCCGTAGACGCCGATCGTCACCATTCTGGGCACCGAAATCACCCATCCGCCTGATCTTCGTACCGGTTCAACCGGCAGCCCTGCCGGAGGCGTCGAGGTCGCATCACGCGACGGCGGTCCCCTCGAGCTCGACCATCAGGTCGGGGATCGCCAGCCGTGTCACCCCGAGCATCGTGGTAGTCGGCGCCACCCCGGCGGCGCCCAACCGCGCCGCCAGCACGCCGTAGTGCTGGAAAAGCCGTTCGACGTCGGTGGTGTAGACGTTGAGCCGAACGAGGTTCGCGAGGGACATACCGGCCTCGCCGAGAATAGCTTCCAGGTTGTCGAGGCTCAGCGCCAACTGTGCCGCCATGTCACCGGCATGCTGGGGTTTGCCGTCGCCGCCCATCGCGGTCTGCCCGGAGCAGTACAGGGTCCGGGTGTGCCCGGAGACGATCTCACCCTGTTCGAATCCCATCTCCGCCGACCACGTCCACGGGTTGACTGCCGTTCGCTCCATTGCCACATCAGCTCCGTTCGATTCATCGAGGGTTGGTCCTGCCCCTAGCCTAACCTACAATGGTGACACCCAGCGTCACCTAAGTCTTTGGGCAGGAGGAAGACGTGTCCCGCGCCGCAAGGCTCCTGGAGCTGCTCGTCAGGGTACAGACGAAGCCGCGCTTCACGGCCCAGGAGTTTGCCGAGGAGTTCGGGGTCAGCAGGCGGACCGTGCTCAGGGACCTCCGGGCGCTCTCGGGGATGGGCGTGCCGCTGCGCTCGACGCCGGGTCCAGGCGGGGGGTACTCGCTCCCGAGGGGCGGGAGGCGGCTCTCGCCGTCCTTGACCGTGGACGAGGCCCTGGGCCTGATCGTCTCCTACGAGGCCCTGCTCGGGTATCCGGTGCATCCCTTCTCGGCGGAGGGCGTCTCCGCCGTGACCAAGCTGCGCGCCGCGCTGCCGAAAGACGCGGTGGGGGAGCTCGACAGGCTGAGGCGCCACGTGGCCGTGGTGGAGCCGGCGCGCGATTACGAGGCGCCGTTGCTCGGCGATCTGCTCTCCGCGGCGCTCGACGGGGCGCACCTACGGGTCGCCTACGACTCGATCCGCTCCGGCGCATCCGAGCGGGTGATCTTCCCGTTCGGCCTGTACGCCTCGCAGGGGTTCTGGTACTGCGCCTGCTTCGACCGCAAGAGGGGCGCCAACGTCTCCATGAGGGCCGACCGCTTCCTCTCCGCCGAGCGCGTCGGGGGGTTCGAGCGCCCGCCCCACGTGCCGCCGGAGCGCTGGCCCCACGGCGCCGGGAACCCGGACGAAGAACGGGTGAGGGTCCGGGCGCGCGTCACCGAGCGGGGGGCGAAGAGCTTCGAGCTGGCCTCACTCTTCGCCCGGGTCGCGCACGACCGGCGCGGGGGCGGGACGGTGGAGGCCGAGATCCCGCCGGGGGAGCTCGACTACTACGCCTCGCGGCTCCTGAGCGTAGGCACCGATGTGATCGTGGAGTCGCCTCCCGAGCTGGTGGAGGCCGTCCGCGACAAGGCACGCGAGGTCGCCCGACTGTACGATTGAAGCCCCACCTGCGGGCCCGCACGAATTGCGCACCACGAGTATTGGCCCCACTTTTCACCGGAAGTCGTTAAGGTCCCGGGCCGAGCGCGGCGCGCTGGAGCATGAGGCGGGCGAAGGCGACGAAGTGCAGCCCTCGGTCATTCTCGGTCCCGCCATGCGTCCCGGACATCGTGGCGAAGTTTGCCCCCAGGAGTGGGACGGCCTACGCGGGCCTGTTTTCGAGGCCCCGCTTCAGGGCGTCCCAGGCGAGGGTGGCGCAGCGGATGCGGTTCGGGGTTTGGACGACGTGCTTGAGGGCGACGAGCTCTCCGAGGTCCTCGTTCTCCTCGGTGCGCATCATCTGCAGGAATGCCTCTATCTCCGCTTCGGCTTCCTCGCGGTCCTTACCGTCGAGACGTTCGGCGAGCATCGAGGCCGAGGCCTGGCTTATGGCGCAACCGCGCCCGGTGAACCGCACTTCCAGTGCCCCGTCGCGCGCGTTGGCGTAGACCGTCACCTCGTCGCCGCAGAGGGGGTTGTTGAGGTGTTCCTCGATCTGCGCGCCCTCCAGCGCGCCCCGGTTGCGCGGGCGGTTGAAGTGGTCGAGCAGTATCTCTTTGTAGAGCTCTTGCATCATGCCGAAAGGATTCTACCAAGAGCACGCCGGATAAGCGGCCGGATCGGGCCCACCTGGAGATCGCGGAATAAACCGCCCGCGCGGCGGGGTCAGGATACTGGAGTTGCCCGGACACCCCTTATACGTCGTCACGCTCCTCGTACCGCAGCTTCGCTCGTCGTTTGAGGGCCCGCACCCACTAGTCCTGGCCTTCGTGAGGGCGGGGTTGGAGACCCGGAGGGAAAAGGTGGTCCGCAGACAAACCGTGTAGGAGCGGTTCGCGTACGGGCGGTTCGCGAATCGCCCGTACACCACCGCTCATCCGTACCGGCGGGGTGCGGTCGGTCGCGCCTCGACGCCACGGTTTATCGGGTCTATGGGTTTCGGCCCACGCCGGCGGAGCAGGTATGCGGAGAGCGTGCCGCCGAGGAAGCCGAAGAGGTGGGCCGACCAGGAGACGCCCGTCTGGAGCGGCAGCAGGCCCCACAGGGCTCCCCCGTAAAGGACCACGAGCAGCAGAGAGAGCAGGATCGCCCCCACGCTCCGGCTGAAGTAGCCGCGCAGCAGCAGGTACCCCAGGTATCCGAAAACCACGCCGCTCGCCCCGATGTGCACGGTGTTCGGCGCACCCACCAGCCACACGCCGAGGCCGCTGATCAGGGCCGACAGAACCGTCGTGACCGCGAATTTGCGCAGCCCACCGAGGAAGACCAGCAACCCGAAGACGACGAAAGGGACCGAGTTGTTTGCCAGGTGGGCGAGGCCGCCGTGCAGAAAAGGAGAGAGGACTATCCCATCGAGCCCGTCCGCGGACCTCGGCCGTATCCCGTAGGCATCCAGCGCGCCCCCGAAGAACAACAGGTCCGCGAGCTCCAGCAGCCACATCGCCAGCAGGGCCCCGCCCAGGAGCACGGCCCCCGTCTTCAATCCGACCGTGTTGGATCTCGTCTCTATGCCCATCAGGTCCTCCGCGGTATGTTGGCGTCGCCTGGCCGCCCGTGACGTCCTTATACGACCGGGCCCGCGGTTCGTTTCGACGCTTACCGCGTTCGAGAGAGCGGAAGCGTCCGCTCCAGAAGGTGAGTGTCCCGAAGCCGCCTTTGAAGATCGGGCCGTGCCTCCGTCTCGTCGGCCCGTACACCGCCTCGGGCGGCAACGAGCCGGGCTTCCGGCCCTCGCCCGTAACGGCGCGGCCACCTATAATCGCCAGCAGAGAGAATGTTGCCTCCCTCCGACAGCATCGCCCACGCTTCCCTCCGGAGCGAGTTGCCCTCCGGCGAAGCCCTCCTATGGTCGGGAAGACCGGGCGGAGGGCTGCTGACGGCGTCCGACGTCAAGAGCATGTTGGGCAGCCTGGTCTCGTTGAGCGTCTTCGCGTTTGCCGCGTTCGGGTTCCTCTCCAGCGGCATCCTCGGCGTCGAGGCCGACGCTCTCTCCTTCGAGGTCCTGACCGACTGGCTCCTCTCCCCGTACGGCGTGGTTCTGGTGCCCTTCGTGCTGTACGGCGTCTTCGGGCGTTACATCACCGACGCGGTGCGGCGCCGGAGGACCTTCTACGGCGTCGCGCACGATCGGCTCGTCATCTCTTCGGGCTTGCTCGGGAGGAACACCCGTTCCCTGGACCTCTGCTCCCTGAGCGACATCCGCCTCGACGAGAAACCCGACGCCAGCGGCACGATCTTCTTCGGCGCGCCCGAAGAGCAATCTAAATCCTGGTGGGGCAACGACGTTCCACGGCCCATCTCTCCCGGCTTCGAGCGCATCCCCGACGCCCGTAGGGTCTACGAGACGATCCGCGCCGCCCAACGCCGGGCCCTGGAGCGGTAGAGTCACCGGCCGCCCGTTCCAGATCAAGACATAAACCTCGTTATGCCAGCGTGCCGCGGGGCGTGGTGAGCGTGAGTAGCAGGCACGAAGTATCATCGCGCGAACGACTGGCGAGCAACGCCGTTCACCGATTTTGAGACTCTTTTGGTGCGAGATCGGCGATACGTTGGGATGGGGTGTTTGGGCCTGGCGTTGTTCTCCGTCCGGTGAACGATCCCGTCCTTATCGCTTGCGTGCCGCCATCGCCTCGATGCCGGCGATGAGCAGGTCGAGGCCGAAGGCGAAGTAGGCATCCGGGTCCACGCCCTCGCTCAAGGGCGTCGC
>CAXTDD010000120.1:0-6834 GCA_964242955.1 uncultured Rubrobacteraceae bacterium
CCCGCCGGAGGACCCGCCGGGCACCCGGTTCGTGTCCCACGGGTTGCGGGTCGGGCCGTAGGCCGAGTTCTCCGTGGACGAGCCCATCGCGAACTCGTCCATGTTCGATTTGCCCACAACAACCGGGCTCTCCCCGAAGTTGGCGAGCGCGGAGGCGTCGTAGAGCGGCGTAAAGTCTTCCAGGATCCTCGACCCGCAAGTCGTCCTAACGCCGCGCGTGCTGAGCACGTCTTTCACGGCGATGGGAACGCCCTCCCACGGCTCTATTCCGCCGTTGCGCGACCGTTCGTCCACCAGGTCCGCCCGCTCCAGCGCGAGCTCCGGCGTGGTCGTGACAAAGGAGTTGAGGTCCCCGTCGACCTCCTCGACGCGGGCGTTGGCGACTTCGGCGGCCTCGCGGACCGAGACTTCGCAGGACGAGACCTTCTCCGACAGGCCGCTAGCCGTGAGGTTCAGGAGCCCGTCCATCAGTCGATCCTCGGCACGGCGAAGAGGTCGTCCACGGCGTCGGGGGCCGGCGTGAGGGCCTCCTCGCGCGAGAGCTCGGCGCGCGGCTCGTCCGGGCGCAGGACGTTCGAGAGGTCCAGCGGGTTCGCCGTCGGCGGGGTGTCGGCCAGATCGAGCTCCCGGATCTTCTCTATACTGTCCAGGATCGCGTCGAGCTGCCCCCCCATCTGCCGCACCTCTTCGTCGGTCAACCCCAGCCGCGCCAGACTGGCCACGTGCCGCACCTGCTCCTCGGATATCATGCGAACCTCCGGTCAATCTCCGTAAAACGAACCCATCTTAACGCACCCAGAAACACGTACCGCCGGCCAGCCGAAAGCTAATGGCTAAGAGCTAAAAGCCAACGGCTACAGAATCGCCAACAGCGCCGGCGCCACCTGCTTTTTGCGGCTCATGACGCCCGGCAAATCTATGGCGCCCCCGTTCGTCCGCGCGTCGAAGGCCTTCTCGACGGGGGTGCAGTCGCCGGCGCAGAGCAGTTGCGTGCCGCCCTGGGTTATGTCCGTGACCATGAGGGCCGAGAACGCGTAGCCGTTGCCAGCACGCAACCCTTCGAGGGCTTCGAGGAGTTCGTCCTTACGTTCGAGGAGGCCCGTGCCGACGGTCTCCACCTGGGAGACGCTCACCTTGTCGCCGGTGCTCGTCCCGTACTCCTTCGCGTCGCGGTTGACGATCTCCTCGGCCGCGAGGTCGGAGACGTCCGATGAAGCCTCGAACATCTCTCGGCCGAACGCTTCGGCGTCCAGCTCCAGGAACTCTTCTAGAACCTTGACGACCTCGCGGTCGCGGTCCGTGGTGGTCGGGGAGTTCAGGATCACGGTGTCCGAGAGGACCGCCGCCAAAAGCATCTTCGCGGTGGAGTTCTCGGGGCGCAGGCCCGCGGTCTTGAAGCGCTCGACGACGAGGGTCGCCGTGGAGCCCACGGGGTCGAAGGTGGCGGGTATGGGCGAGGCCGTCTCGATGTCGCCGACGTGGTGGTGGTCCAGGATCTCCACGACGTCGGCCTTCTCGACGCCCTTGACGCTCTGGCCGACCTCGGCGTGGTCCACCAGCAGCACGCGCCGGGGCCTCGGGTTCAGGAGGTCGGTCCTGGTGACGATGCCGGTCGGCACCTTGTTCTCGTCCACGACTATCGCCGCGCGGTAGTGGACCTCCATCACCTGCTCGGTGATGTCCGTTATGAAGTCGTCCGGGTGGACGGTGAGAGGCCCCTCGGTCATCACCTCCCAGCACGGGACGGAGAGCTGTATCAGACGGCTCGTCACGTAGGAGTCCAGCGGCGAGAGGACCATGGCCGTCCCGTGCTCCCCGGCCATCTGGACGACCTCTTTTTCGGGCCCGACGCCGTTGGAGATGACGACCACCCCGGCCCCGAGCTCTATGGCCCGCCTCTGGGCCTCCGGCCTGTCCCCGACGACGACGACGTCGCCAGGCTTCATGGACTTGCCCATCGAGTCGACGCCCATCGAGATCACCCACAACTGCCCCGAGCTCTCGCGGTCCACACCTACGAGCAGCTCCCCTTCGAGCACCTCGACCATCGCCCCGACGCTCACCGGGCTGTCCTTGAAGGAGGAGGCCCCGCGCGACTCCCGGACGTACATGCGCGCCAGGTTCCGCTCGGTGATGATGCCGACGAGCGAGCCGTCATCGTCCACGACGGGGAGCTGGCTTATGTTGCGCTGGGCCATCGTGAGGCCCACGTTGCGCAGCGGGTCGTTCTTGTGCGCGATCGCCATGTCGTGGGCCATCACGTCCTTTACGCGGAGCATGATGTGCCGGATCCTCTTCGGCGACCGAGCCCCGCTCTTTTTCAAGGCCCACTCCGTCTGGGGGTTGACCTCACCCAATCGGGCCGGCGCGTAGTCGTTGTCGGGGTCCACGAGGTTCTTGTACTCGGCGTAGCCGATGGCCGAGGCCACCGAGTCGGTGTCCGGGTTCTTGTGGCCTGTGACGTAGACGTGTGGCAAGGTGATCTCCGATGCTCTGATCTGTGCCAAACTCGGCGTAGCGCATCCCAATTTTGATGCCTACCTGCCGGGATTCGGTCCCATTTTGAGTGGTGAGAATGGTATCAGAAGGCGTAGACGTCTATCCGGTCAGCGGTGGGATCTGTTGGAAATCGGAGAGAGTTTCACGCAATCTCAAGATCCCAGGGTACAGATTGTAGCCTCACCCCTATTCCTACGAAGAAGCCCCCGATCCCTCGGGGGCTTCGCCTCTCTCTTTGCGGCGCTGCCTAGCGCGGCATCGTTCTGATTTTGGTCCCTACGCTTGACTTCTGTGTGGCTTTCTTCGCTTTTATCTGTACCTTGCGAGCCTTCGACGCGCTCTTGCTCAATGGTGCCGAGCTACGGCCTCTCGCTATCGTCATCGCTTCTCTCCCGTGGCGGTTTGCAGTTACACAGTTTCACCCATCCGCGTCCGCTTTGCCACCCTCCTCATGGAGCAAGACAATCTGTTTCACGGCCTCCCACGAATGCCCCTTCGCCGTCTCCGCGACCGTCAGCCGCAAGCCTACGGCGATCTCGCCCTCGTCGACCATCTCTAGCAATATCTGGTCCTCTATCGTTTCGCCCGGCTGCACTACGTCGTGGTTATCGAACACGTCTGAAGTGGTATGCGGGGTCCACCCCGGGACTGTAGCCTCGGCAAGAAATGTTTCCAGTCCCGAACCCTCTATATCTAACACGGCGTCCACTTGCCCGGTGTTTTGGGCCCCCACGGTCGCCACGATGTAGATCATCCCTCCGTGCACAGTGGCCTCTGCCGCGACGGTAGGCTGGAGTCGAGGGTCGTGCTCACCCTGACGGAAAAACTTGTAGTAGGCAAAGATGCCACCGATGGCTATTACCATCGGCATGGCAACCGCCGCCAAGGACTCCGCCACCCGCAGCCAGTAAGGGACCTCCTGCACGGGTCAGCCCGGGATCACACCTTGCTCAAAGGCGCCATGTCGGGGATGAAGGTCCTCTCGTCGGTCCCGAACCTGACGACCACCTTCCCATCGCCGGCATCGACGACCTCCCCGACCCCGAACTTGGCGTGCCTGACCCTCTCGCCGGTGCTGTAGGCGGCACCGCCGGACGAGGCCTTCTGGAAACCTCCCCCGCGCTGCCCGAACGAGGCTGTGCCCCACCCGCCGCGTCCGGGGGAAGTGGCGGTCGGGATCGTGCCGGACTTGAACTCGTCCGGGATCTCCGATAGGAAACGCGACGGCATCCTGTACTCGCGCTCGCCCCAGCTACTCCTGAGCTTGGCGTGCGTGAGCGTGAGCGTCTTCTTCGCCCGCGTGATGCCGACGTAGGCGAGCCTGCGCTCCTCCTCCAGGTTCTGCTCGTCCAGCGACCGGGCGTGCGGGAAGGTCCCCTCCTCCATCCCAACCACGAAGACGTGGTCGAACTCCAGCCCCTTGGCGTTGTGCAGCGTCATCAACGTCACGCTGCCCCCCTCGGTGGTCATGGAGTCCTGGGCCGAGTAGAGCGCCTGCTCCTGCAGAAAGCCGTCCAGGGTCGGATCCGGCTCCACCCGCTCGTACTCGCGGGCGGCGTTTGTGAGCTCCTCCAGGTTCTCCAAACGCGACTCGGACTCGATGGTGTTCTCGTTGCGCAGCTCCCCGCGGTACCCCGACTCGTCGAGCACAGCCCCGATAAGCTCCGCCGGGGGAACCTCCCTCGCCGCGACCCGCCAACCCTCGAAGAGCTCCCGCAAAGACGCGCAGGCCTTCGCCCCCTTGCCGGCGATTCCGGCCGCCGGGGCCTCGGCCAGCGCGTCGTACAGGGAGATGCCCATCCTGCGGGCGTGGTCCTGGAGCTTCGCGACCGAGGTGTTGCCCAGGCCCCGCTTCGGGACGTTTATTATGCGTTCCAGGCCGACGGCGTCGGCGGGGTTGGAGATCACGGCCAGGTAGGCCATGGCGTCTTTGATCTCGGCCCGCTCGTAGAACCTGACGCCGCCCACGATCTGGTACGGAATCCCCTCCCGCACGAGCACGTCCTCCAAAGCCCGGCTCTGCGCGTTGGTCCTGTAGAACGCCGCAATATCGCGCGGCGACGTCCCCTGGTCCGTGAGCTTCTCGATCTCCGCCACCACGAACCGCGCCTCCGCGTACTCGTCGGAAGCCGCGAAGACCCGGATGCTCTCCCCCTCATCCCCCGCCGTCCACAACTCCTTCGCCTTGCGCGAGGCGTTGTTGGCGACCACCGCGTTCGCCGCGTCCAGAATCGTCTGCGTCGAACGGTAGTTCTGTTCGAGCTTCACCACCTTCGCCTCGGGATAATCCCGCTCGAAGTCCAGAATGTTCCGGATATCCGCCCCGCGCCATGAGTACACGGAGTTGTGCGTCACGATACCGCCCGCGACGAAGTTGTGCGTCCCCTCCACGTCGATGTCGTAGACGGGACGATCCAGTTCGACCTTCTCGACCTTCTCGACCACGTCGTAGCCGCCCTCGGCGGTGAACAACGCCATGCCGGGCCGCACGGCGGAGGCCGCGGTGAACGGAAGGGATTTGCCTTCGACCACCCCATCCTCCGCGTCGGCACCCAGCCGCGCCACGCGCTGCACGGTCACGTCGAGAACCGAACGGATCTTCTCCACGATCTCCATAGCGGCACCGTAATCCTTGAAGCACGACTCGTACCGCCAGCTCGAAGATCCCTGCTTCGCCGACCGGACGCTCAGGTCCAGGCTTTCGAGCGCCCGGCGGCCCTCGTCGTCGCGGCCGACCATCGAGATCCTGTGCATCGCCGTCCGCCCCCGCCGGTCCCCGCAGAGCGTAACCACGACGTTACGGCGACGTCCCGTGAAGCTCTGGGGCATGTAGTGGGGAAAGTCCGCCGTCAAGCCGGCGTCGTCGAGCAGGCGCCTCCCCCCCTCGTCGCAGGCGACCTCGGAGAAGACGCGGTCGATCAGGGCCTGATTGGCGACGAGACCGTTCTCCGAACCGGCCCGCGCCACGAACGGCAGCGTCGGCAGTCCGTAGCTCAAGGACAGGGTCGTCTCCGCGGCCCGCGCCTCGCCCTCCGTGCCGTGCGCCGAAACGACCCATGCCGCGTCCGCGTGCTCCTGCCGGCACCGCTGCATGAAGCCGACGACCGGCTTAACCCGGCCGTTCGTGTACGTGCGCGAGGTGCCGCCGCGGAAACCTTTGTCCCCGCGGCGCATCAAGTACGTCGTGTGCAGTTGCGGCGTGAGGCCCAGCTTGTAGCCCGCGAAGTGGACGTGCTCGGGGGTGGAGACGAGCCTGCGACCGTCCCTGGTCGTTATCTCTACGCCCTCGGCCTTCTCCGAGCGCGACACGCCCGTCACCAGCGCCGGTCGGAAGTCACCGCTGCCGTAGTTCGACAGGACCTCGTCGCCGACGCGAACCGCCTCGATCCCCTTCTCGGAGCCGTCGGCCATGGTGACCGGCGTGCCTTCGGCGAGGCATTGATCGTCGTCACCAACGACGCACAAGTTACGGTGCGCGGCGGCCAGAACGTTCACGAGACGGTACTGGGCGTGGTTGGTGTCCTGGTACTCGTCCACGTGGACGTACTTGAAGCGGGTCTGGTAGCGCTCGCGGACCTCGGGGAAGAGTTCCAGGAGGGCCACGGATTGCATGATGAGGTCGTCGAAGTCCATGGCGTTGTTCTCGTAGAGGCGCTGCTGGTAGAGATTGTAGACCTCGGCGACGTTCTCGGCGATGTAGCCCTCGGTGTTGCGCAAAAAGTCGTCCGGGGACATGAGTACGTTCTTGGCGGAGCTGATCTGGCCCTGAAAGGAGCGCGGGTTGAACCTCTTTGGGTCCTTACCGAGCTCGACGATGCAGCGTTTTACGAGCCTTACCTGGTCGGCCCCGTCGTAGATGGTGAACTCGCGTTTGTAGCCGAGTTTTTCGGCGTGGACCCTCAAGATGCGGGCGCAGAAGGCGTGGAAGGTCGAGACCCACATCCTGCGGGAGGCGGGGCCCACGAGGAGGGCCACGCGGTCCTTCATCTCGCGGGCGGCCTTGTTGGTGAAGGTTATGGCGAGCACCTCTTCGGGTGCTGCGAGGCCCTGGTCTACGAGGTGGGCGACGCGGTGCGTGAGCACGCGCGTCTTGCCGCTCCCGGCCCCCGCCAGGATGAGGAGAGGCCCCTCTGTGTGCTGCACGGCGTCGAGTTGCGTCGGGTTTAGCGATTCGAGAAGCATTGGGAGAAAATTATACCAGGGGGACCCACCCGTTCCTGCCGGATCTCCTACCTGGGCCGGATCCTGTGCAGCAGCACCGTAACGTCCCTGACTTGCCCCTCGACCTCCACGAGCGTCTCCTGCGTTTCGAAGCCGAAACCGGCGTCCTTCATC
>CAXTDD010000121.1:0-6775 GCA_964242955.1 uncultured Rubrobacteraceae bacterium
GTCGTAGATCTCGGTGGTAGAAGAGTTGCTGATGCCGATGCCGGCTCCGGATGCCCAAGCAGGGGTGCCCCAACCATTCTCCCAGACGACGTTGCCGAAGATCTTGCCGCCTTCGGAGATTTCGTAGTGGATGCCACGGCGGGCGTTGTCGTGGATGCGGTTGCCGGTGATCGTGCTGTTCCGGGCGTCTATGTCGAACCAGACGGCGTTGCCGTTGTTGTAGTAGAACTCATTTGAGGCAAGGGTCACGTCCTCGACGAGTACGGCTTTGAAACCGCCGGCCTCCCACCCCCAGTCGAAGTCTTCGGTGTTGTTGTCGTGCACTTTGTTGCCCCGGATCACCTGACCGTCCCCGGCGTCTTTGATACCCAACTGTCCGCCGCGGGAGATGTCGTTGCCCAGTAGCTCTAGGCCCGTGGCGTTCTTGAGAGACACCACGGCGCCGTGTGCGTCCGAGAGCCGGTTGTCCCGCACCGTCCAATTGTCGTACCCCCCGTCCGTCCGGCCCACGCGGTTCATGATGGCCCCGGTTCTCCCGCCGTTCGCCGCGTGGCGCATGGCGAACCCCTCGATCGTCACGCCTTCCGCCTTGCCCAAGATCCAGTGCGGGCGCACCGACACCTCCACCAGGTGCCCCCTGGGGTCCTCCTTGAGGACGACGTTCCTCTGCGCGTCCACGGCGAACTGCCCGGCCTCTGGGTCGGCATCCACCTGTTCGAGCGGCCTGCCATCGAAGAAGACCTGCTCGGGCCATAGGCAGCGGCTGGTGTCCGGCATACACTGGACCTCTGGTTGGGGGAAGTCGGGTAGGGCTTTATCGCTGCGCCAGAAACCGCCTCCTCTGCCCCAACCCGTCCACACGTCGCTGCCGCGGATCTCAGAGCCGGGCTGCCCCTCGAGCGAGATCGGCTTGTCGATGATTACCTGCTCTCGGTAGACGCAAGGCTCGGCTTTCACCGTTGCACCGGCCGGCGCAGCGTCTATCTTCGCCTGCAACGAGTCGCGACAGGTCGGGCCCATGGAAACCTCGCCCCGGAACGGACGAGGCCCGTCCCAGAGGTTGACAGAATCTTGTTCACCCGCACTTCCTCCTCGGCAAGCGGTGATGAGCAGGATGCAAACCAGAAGAATGGGTAGGACGCCGAGCGCGCGAGAGCTTGGAGACAGGGAGGTGCGGGGGTCCGGTCCCCTTTCTGTTACGGCCGACGGTCCCATACCCCAGTCACCGGCGCGGGATCGCCGGGTCGTATCGACGGATCGGAGACCCGGCGGGGTGCAAGCTTTTTCGGCGCGGTGCGTCACCCGAGGTCCGAGAACTGAGCGAAGTGTTGGCGCGGCTGTCCCGAAACCCTCATAAAGTCTCCCCCCGCGTAGACGCGCGTCCCCGGGGGGCTCGGCGCCAGCGACCAGACGCCCGAACCCGTGCCGGCACCGCTCGGGTTCCACGCGTCCAAGCGCCCCGTAATTGCGTCCACGGCGGCGAAAAAGCGACGATCCTGCCCGCCGAACCTGAGGAAGTGTCCGCCGATGTACACCTTGTTGCCCAGAGCCGCGACAGCCTGCACGTCGCCGTCTCCATGTCGGCTCCAAACCTTGGCGCCAGCGCCGGCGTCGTAAGAAGCCACGGCTCCGCCCGGCCCCCCTTCGGCGCTGTAGAGACGTCCTCCCGAAGCCGCCAGGTTGTACACGCGACCGTTCGGGTTGACGAGTGGTTGCCAGACCGGCGCGCCCGCGCCCGCCGCGTCCAGACCCGCAAGATGCGGGCTCGGCCGGCCGGACATCGTGGTGAAGTCGCCTCCCGCGTAGAGGCGGGTACCTTCCGGCGAGAAGGTCAGAGCCCTGACGGTACCGTCCGCGGCTGGGATCCAACTTGGATCTAGGTCGCCCGTGATCCCGTCGATCAGCGCCAAGCGCGGCCGATTTTGTCCTTTAACGGAGACAAAATCGCCACCGATATAGACGCGCGCACCCCGAACGGCGATCGCGCGCACCGTGGCATCGAGCCCGATCCTGAACCTGCCGTCGGCCGCGCCCGTCGCCGCGTCGAGGGAGACCAGGCGTCGCCGGGCGACACCGCCGACCACGGTGAAGCTGCCACCAGCGTAGACGCGCGTACCGTCCGCGGAGGCCGCCAAAGCCCCCACCGGCCCGTTTGCGCTCGGGTCCCATCCCGTCAGCCGACCGTTCGTGGCGTCGACGGCCGCCAGGCGGTTGCGCGCGAAGACCGTTCCGTCGGCGTCCGTGACCTGCGTGAAGGTGCCGGCGAGGTAGACGCGGTCGCCAACGGCCAGGACCGCCGAGACCCGCCCGTTCGTCTGCACCGTGCCGGGGTCCGGGGCGTTGCTCACCTGGGCCAGCGCCGTCCCGGCCATCGCCAACGACGACACCGTCAACACCATTAGCACGATCATAGACTTCTTCACAACCACCTCCGAGCGCCATCTCCCCGGGCTCGGACTGTCGTCCGGTACCCCAGCTTGATATCCGCAACTCTTTGCACCCACCTCTCGACCACGTCCTTTTTGCGGGCCCGATAGCCGGTCGCACCGGCGGCCCTTTTATCCACTGCGGCGCCCTCTCCGCGCCCGTCTTCGCTGATGGTTACCGCCGTCAGCGACCAGCCAGCTACGAGCCCGGCGGGGCAAGCCCTCGGCCCTTGGCCGGAGGACCGCTCCGGCCAGTAAACCTCACGGCGTGACATCATCGCGCAGTGCACCCGACTCAAACGTGTTGTGCAGATAGAAGCCGCTGTTCAAGTCCGAAGCCAGAACCAACAACCCCATGCCGCTGCCAACGCTCTGCTTGGTGGAGGAAGCATCGTTGATATGCGTATCGGTCGTGCTCTGGATAAAGGGAGCGCCCTGCCCTTCCGGAAAAGAAACGTCGACCAGGCTGGTCCGCTTGTAGTAGATGGCGCCACCCCTGCAACAGGGGGCCGTGGCGAACACGTACAGGTTGCGGTTCGCTTGATCGATCTGGGCTATGGGCCGCGTCTGCTTATCCCCCACCCGGCTGACGACGTGGCTACCCCAACTCCCGTCACGGCCCCGGACCAGCAGGGCGATGAGCGGCGCGGCGAGATCCCTGTCCTGCGCCTCGTCCAGGGACGTCTTGACCGCGGCGTATACCTTGCCGTCGGGACCGGCCTTGAGGCTTATGTGGTCGTCGGCGATGTTCGGGCCCTGGATGGCGACGCTCGATTCCCAGGCGTTGTCGGCCTCGCCGTCCCCGTGCGTGGCGAAGTAGAAAGCCCCATCGCGTTGGTTGCTCCACATCACACCGATCTGGGAGCCAAAAGCGACGACCGCCGAGATATCGTCGGAGGACACCGCCGTACCCCGGGCCGGCACAACGAACGGCTCGCCCCAGGTTAGATCTTCGTCCAACGAACGGGTGACGTAGACCCGCTCGTTCCTGGTGTACGTTGCCCACAGCTTGCCCGTCGTGTCTTTCGCGAGCACGATCGCCTCCATGCCACCGTCGGCGATGGTCACCGGAAAGCCGCCGTCCAGGGAGTAGGTCCTGGACACCGGATCGTAGCTGTAGCGCATGAGACGGGCGCCGGCGGAGCCGGACGCGGTGTTCGGCGCCGCGCTGGCCACGTAGAGGTGGTCGCCATCCCACAGAACGTCGGCCCTGGAGCGGTCGCGGCTGTCGACGAGAACGCCCGTGTCCCGCCACGTATGGGTGCTCCTGCTGAAGCGATAGATATGGTACTCGCCGGCGGAGCGATCATAGAGGCTGCCCCACCAGGAGCCGTCGTTGAACCAGAGTTTGCTCTGAGGCTTCTGGCCGGTCGGGGAACGCGACAAGCCCCAGGAAGCGTTGGGGTCGCTGAAGGAGAAGTCGCGGTACCCCACGCCGTCGCCGGCCAAGGCCACCGAGCCACCCGAACAGCCGAAAACTACCGAGGCCACGACGATGAGCATCAGAAAAAGCGTCCGGCGGTCCATGTCCCCTCCTTGCCGCGTGTCGACCAACAACCGGCCACCCGAGGGAAGACCGTGCGCGATAACCGGCGCGCCGCCAGCTCCCTTCGCCCGGATCTCCCATGAAGTTGGCGAAGGTCAAGCCGTTCTCCATCACGACATTGTAGGGGGCAGGTGGGCCCTCGCATCCCCCAGACGGCACATCTTCTCTCAGGTGTACGCGGCCCGGAAGGCACATCCGCGCCCATCGACGCAACGTCTCGCCTGCGGTATCGGATCAGGCGCCTTTTCCGCCGCTCGAGCAGAAGCGCGAAACGGGGGCGGACGGCTCGCAGATCGTCGGGGGCGGTTTGGGCGTACTTGCCGGTAGAAACGCAGCTAGTGGAATGCTTGCTACCCCTGATATCCAACGGCCGGAGCATGCCCCGTTCGGGGCCTCGAAGGGGTCGTTGAGAGCGCGTGCCCGCATCGGAGTATTCGGAAGACCGTGGCCGGTTTACGCGTTTCTAACGACGGTCCTTTGCCCGGTCCGTCGACCCGCAAAGGAATTTCCATCGAGAAGCCGCACGCGCGTCACCCCAGCCATGCCGAGAGGTCTCGTTGGATCAACCCCTGAAGCCTCAGGATGTCTTCGCGGAAGTACGTGTCGGTCACGCTCCTGCGCACCTCCGGCGAGAGTGCGGATTTCGTGAGGTTCCGGTTGTGTAGGGTGCTACCAAACCGCAGGAGCTGCCTCGTCTGCTTCTCGGATAAGACCCGCTCCGCAACGGGTTTGACCGACCTCAGGCTTTGGAGGAGCGCGTGCAGGACTTGGTTCTTGGGAAGGCCAGACGCGTTGTAGTTGAGCGCCGTCTCCGGGACGTGCGAATCGTCCACACCCAGGAACCGGAACAGGTCGCGCATCATACTGTGGGGGTCGGTCTTGAGGTCTTCGTACAGGTACACCTTCAACTGGTCGCGCTCGAAACGACCGAAGTAACGTTCCAACTGGGCGTGGTACAGGCCTATCTGCGCGTAGTGGAAATCGGGCCACCAATTGTCCCGTACGCGTTCTTGCTCGGCCTCCAATGCCCGACGAAAATCCGCGAGCGGCTCGCGGCCGTCTCGCCTCATCTGCATGTAGTGCGAGTACGCCCTCTCGGCCGGGTTGCGGAGTACGGCGACGAGCTTGATGTCGCACGCGAACTCCCTTATACGTTCAGCGGCCACCGGCTGGTAGAGGTACGAGTGCGACGCTTCGCCGACGGCGATCTCCCCTTCGACGCCGTCGAACAGCGCGCGGTAGTCCTCGGGGTTAGTGACCGCGTAAGGCTTGCTCGGGTTCTTGATACCCGGACCGCGAAACTCGGGGTTCTCGACCTCAAAGGCGAAATACCGGACGTGCTTTCTGGGGCTCATGTAGACCTGAGGGTGCTGCCTCAGGTAGTGCCATATCGCGGTAGTCCCTGATTTCGCGGCGCCGATAACGAGAAAGTTCGGCGTCTTTGCCGAAGTGCCGGCGACCGTGGTTTGGACCTCTTTCAACGTTCTACTCCTAACACAACCCATTCGACGTTCTTTCAGAGAAGGCTAGTAGCCACAGAGCCCCGGAGCATCGGCCGGGTGGCATGTTTTGCCATCGAAGCACAACCGTCTCCTGAGTTCATACAACAGGCGGCACCTGCTAGCGGACGGGTTGCGGGGTTGCCCTAGTACGAAAACCGGGCGAAGTATCGATGCGTCACCCCCGACATCTTGGTGAAGTCTCCTCCTACGTAGATCCGAGAGCGCTCGGTATCGGCCGTCAGCGCCCAGACCCCGAGGTAGCGCGGGGTCACGACCGGTTTCCAGCTGCGGTCAATTGCTCCGGTGGTCGCGTCCACGGCGATGAGTCCTTCGCAGGGCTCCTTGAGGATCCTCTCGAAGTGCCCGCCGAAGTACGCCTTGTCCCCCACCACGGCGACGGCCTGGGTGTCCCCGGCGGTGAGGAGGCTGAAGAACCTGGCACCCCTGGGCCCGTACGCGGCCGCGCGCCCCCCATACGGGCCGCCCTCGGCGGTGTAGACGCGGCCACCGACACGCTCGATGTCCCAGATCCGGCCGTTCGGCGTGGGAGGCCGAAAGGTGTTGTCGAGGGCTCCCGTGGTCACGCTAACGGCCGCCAAATACGGTCGCGACTGCCCATCGACGGCGGTAAAGCCGCCGCCCGCGTAGAGGCGGGTTCCGGCCGCGGATAGCGCCAGCGCCCGCACGGCGTTGTTGGCCCTGGGCGCCCAGTTCGCGACCAGGCCACCCGTGACGCCGCTGACCTGCGCCAAACGTGCCCGCGACTGCCCGTCTATGGTCGTGAAGCTCCCGCCCAAAAAAACGCGGTTGCCCAACACGGCGATGGCACGCACCGCGTCGTTCGCCGCGGGCGTCCAGGCCGCGTCGACGGCGCCGGTCGCGGCGTCAACCGCCGCTAGGCGCGCCCGGGCGGCTCCCCCCCCCCCCCGGCGGGGGGTGTGTGGGCCGCCCGGGGGCGGACATCGGGAACCGGCGGGTGGTTACGCGACCCGCACCCGATGGGGATGAGCGCTCAATAGCCTTGCTGGCGCTCGAACAGATCGCGGTAATGCTGGATGCGGGTGACGCGCAGGCCCGCCATGCCGACGCGGTCCACCGCGCGCTGCCAAGAGGCGAACTCCTCGACCGACAGGTTGTAGCGGGCGCACACCTCCTCGGCGGACAGGAGCCCGCCGTTGACGGCGGCGACCACCTCCGCCTTGCGGCGGACGACCCAGCGCGTGGTGGACGGCGGCGGCAGCCCATCCAGCGTGAGCGGCTCGCCCAACGGGCCGATGACCTTGGCCGGCCGAATTTTCTGA
>CAXTDD010000122.1:0-177 GCA_964242955.1 uncultured Rubrobacteraceae bacterium
CAGGGAGGTTTCGGTGAGCTCGGGAGAGCAGGAGATGATCGAGCAACTCCTCGTCTCCGGCGGGTGGATAGCTCCGCCTCGGGCGAGACCTTCGGGGCGACGAACCCGGCCACCGGCGGGACGCTGGCGACCCTGCCGGACGCCGGTCGCGAGGAGATGCAGGAAGCGATAGACGCC
>CAXTDD010000122.1:187-6763 GCA_964242955.1 uncultured Rubrobacteraceae bacterium
AGGAGTACCTGGACACCAAGTACGTCTCTTTGGGCGGAGTGTCCGGATAAAGCGACCCGGCGAGGCAAAAACCGTAAGGAGGATCTCCCGAGTTGGCGGAGTTCGGGTACCTGGTCTGGTTCGGGACGGCGGCCGTTGCGCCGATCATGGCCCTGCTCGTGGGCCATTTCGGACTCGCGGGTCGGGCTCCCCGGCCGATTTCGCTCGGGCGTGTCTTGGGGGCAGGGCTCATACGGCTCGGTGTGCCACTGTTCCTCGGTCTACGTTGACCGTGGAGCCACAGCACACTACCACCGCAACGCATGAACCCCGTAAGATGACCCTTTCGACATACACGAAAGAATCACTTCACATTATTGGCCTCCCACGAACGCGGGCGTAGCCGCCCGGCGCTCTCCTGGATACCCGTCTCTCGTAGCACCGGAGACGGGTACCGTAAAGGGCAGGACCCACCGCAGCAATCCAAACTGTCGTCAAAAGGTCGAAGGCGGGGTGCCAACTTATCCAGGACTTGACGGTCTTACCTGCAAAACGATACTTTTTCAGAGTGGGCGATGCTGGTTTCGAACCAGCGACCTCTGCCGTGTGAATGCGAAAAGGGACGTTTCACAGCGTTCCCCAACGTTGCGAGAACCGCATACACAACCCGAGTTTACGCTTCTGCAACGATCCGAAACCTCCAGGAACGGGGCCGCGTTGGTGTATCGTTGGTGTACAGCGGGGACACTCCCCGGCGCGGCGACCATCGGTGCCGGTAGGGGAGCCGGGCGCGCCGAATCCCGGAAGCGGGTCCCGCGCGCCGCACCGGAAAGTCTACCTGGCAGAAACTCCTTCTAACCTTTCCAAGATCGTTTCCTTTGTCCTGAGGTAGTCGCGGCGGAAGTTCCTGATGTCGGGGTGCTGGAGCTCCTCGTCGTTCTTATGTATCTGGTTCCACTCGGAGAACAGGACAGGCCACGAAGGGGCACCCTCTCGGGAGACCTCGTGCCGCCACACGAACAAGAAGACGAGCAAGGTCCGCAACTTCATGGGGCGGTTGTTGCCTTCGAGCATCCTCCTCTGCTGGGCACGGAAAGCCTTCTCCACCTCGGCGGCGGGCACCCACGGCGCGGCCGTCAGGTCGATCCTCGGCGGCGTGGGCCCGTAGGAGTCGGCGCGACTTTCCTCCACGACCCACACCGGTAATTGCAGGGGTGTGTCGCCGGAGATAAGGAAATCGAGGGCCCAGGCCTCCTCCCACCCGAAGCGCTCCATCAGGCACGCCACGAGTGGGCGCCAGCGCCCCTCCGCCGAGTGAAAGTCGTCGGATCTGTAGAAATCGGCGGTTTCCTCGGGTGAGAGCAGACGGCCCCCGAGGACCTCCTCACGAAAGGCGTGCACCTCCGGCCAAGCGCCGGCCAGGTGCGCTGCGACCTTGGACTCGGCCAACCCCCGCATCTTCGTGTCCCAATTCAGTTCGACAGAGACCGGCTCCCGGCGCCTCCTCCTTCCTCCACGCCTACCCGTCCGTATGGGGCGTCTCCGTTCTCTTCCCGGAGCCTCCTACCTTCCACCCTCGCGAAGGCGCGCCCGATGCGGAGAAGATCCCTGGCGTCGTCGAGCAGGTCGTCTTCGGTGTACGGCTCGTTCCCAAGGCACTCACCGACCAGGTTCCGGTCCACGAGCTCGCCCCACACGAGTCTCCACTGCGCCTCCGTTGGCTCGCGGAGCCTATGCCACAGTCGAACCTTGAGCGAATCTTCCTCTCGCGACGTCCCGTCCCCCACCGTACACCTCCTTGTCATATGTGGGTAGTTGAAGATGCGCGATTGTAAAACGGTAGGGACGCGCAGGCAACAGGAAGGAACGAACCACGTGCAGGAGGGCAATGGCAACGGCGGGAACGGGAACGCTTTTCCCCCGCACCTGACGTATCGGCAGGCATGCAGTTACACAAACCTGTCGAGGCAGACTTTGTGGCGTATGTTGCGAAAAGGCGACATAGAGGGGGCAAGAATCGGCTCTTCCGTGCGTATATCGCGGTCGAGCCTCGACAGATACATGGCCGAGCACGGCTATGCTCCCGATCGGTTTAAGGACACCTGAAAGCAAAGGCCGCCGGGACCAGCGGCGGCACAGCGGGCGATCATTCAAGGAGACTACGCTAATGACCGCTAGGAAAATGTACCATGCCGGCCGTCCACGCGGCGATACGGGCCGCAACGTGGCCCCGCCGGAAGAGATAACCGCGGCCCACGGCGCGCTCCGCGAGCCGGGCGCCGTGGTCGAGATGAGGGCCTTCGGCGGCCGGAAGACCGTCTACGGTTACTTCGACGACGGTCCGGCGCTCGCCCGAGAGGCGGCTAGGCTGGACGCCAGGGGCTTTTCTGTCTACGCCACACTCAACCCGGTGAAGCCGGCACTGCTCGCCCGTGCCCAGAACCGCACGAAGGAGGTCGGCCGACGTGAATCTCTGACCGCCGACGCCGACATAGTCGGTCGCGCGCGCGTACTCGTGGATCTGGACCCCAGGCGTCCGTCGGACATCTCGGCGACCGACGCCGAGAAACGACGCGCGAAGGGGCTCGCGCGCGCCGTGCGGGACTTCTTGGGGGAACGGGGTTGGGCGGACCCGCTGATCGCCGACTCTGGGAACGGCTACCATCTCATCTACTCCGTCGACCTCCCGAACGATGATGCGAGCAGGAACCTCGTGCGGGCCGTCCTCGAGGCTCTCGCGTTCAGGTTCGACGACGCCGCGGCGGCCATAGACGCGGGCGTCTACAACGCTGCCCGCCTCGTCAGGGTTTACGGCACCGCCGCGCGCAAGGGGGACGACACCAGGGAAAGGCCCCATCGGATCTCCCAAATGCTCAAGGTGCCAGAGGAGCTGAGGCGTGTGGACCGGGGCATGCTGGAGGCCGTGGCCGCGATGGGGCCGCCAAAACAACTTCGCCGGAAACGTGGTGATTCCGTCGGCAAGAGCTACGACGGCGAGGGCTTCGATGTTCAGGCGTTCCTCGACCGGCATGGCGTGGCGGTGAGGCGCGAAGGCCCGTGGGGCCGGGATGGGTACCGCTGGATCTTGGACGAATGCCCCTGGAACGACGCCCACACAGACGGCAGTGCGTACATCGTAGAGGGCGCGGAGGGCTGGCTCTCCGCCGGCTGCCACCACAACGGCTGCCGGGGACGCGGCTGGCAGAATCTGAGGGAGCACTACGAGCCGGGGGCCTACGACCGTGCCCGGGTTCAAGTGGGCAGCGAGGACGACGACCTACGATGGGCAGAGCCCGCACCGCTTCCGGAGGGGCTGCCGCCCGTGGAGCCCCTCGACGCCGTGATGTTACCGGAGCCTATCCGTGGTTGGGTTCTTGATGTGGCCGAGCGGATGCAGATACCACCGGATTTCGTCGCGGTCGGCGCCGTCGTTGTGATCGCGTCCCTCGTGGGGCGCAAGATAGGCATACATCCGAAGCGCTTCGACGACTGGATCGTGGTGCCCAATCTCTGGGGCGCCGTCGTGGGCAGGCCCGGGCTGCTGAAAAGCCCGGCTTTGGCCGAGGTGATGCGGACTCTGGATCGGCTCGTCGCCGAGGCCCGCGAGGTCCACGGCGACGCGCTGGAGACCTACGAGGCCGAGGTCGTGGCCGCCCAGGCAACGAAGGCCGCCCTCAAGGAGGCAGCGAAACGCGCGGCCCGCGAGGCGGTCAAGAGCGGGGACCGGAGCGAGCTCGACGAGCTCGTTGCCAGACAGCGGGAGGCGACGTCGCCCGACGAACCCGTACTTCGACGCTACAAGACCGAGGACCCGACCACGGAGAAACTGTGCGAATTACTCCTCGAGAATCCAGACGGCCTTCTCCTCCATCGCGACGAACTCACGGGTTGGATTCGTAACCTGGACAAACAGGGGAGGGAGGGCGACCGATCTATTTACCTCGAGACCTGGAATGGCACCGGCTCGTACGAGGTGGACCGCATAGGGAGGGGTTCGCTGTTTATGCCGGCCCTGTGTGTCTCCATACTGGGGGGCATCCAACCCGGCCCGCTGTCCGACTACGTGTACGCAGTCGCGCAAGGTGGGGCGGGCGACGATGGCCTATTACAGCGTTTCCAACTCCTGGTGTGGCCCGATCCTCCGTCGAGCTACCGTAACGTGGACCGCTGGCCGAACTCGGATGCGAGGAACCGCGCGTTCGAGATTTATCGCAAACTGGACGCCCTGCGCGCGGACGGTTTTGGCGCACGAGCCAACGATGGATCCGACATTCCCGCGGTCCGTTTCGACCCGGAGGCTCAGCGGTCCTTCGACGAGTGGCGCGACAGGTTGGAGACGAGACTTAGGGCCGGGGAGATGAGCGGCGCGCTCGAGGCACACCTCGCTAAGTACCGCTCCCTTATGCCGAGCTTGGCCTTGATCTTCCAACTGATCGAGTTCGTCGACGGCGCGGCAGCCGCCGGTTCGGTGGGTATCCGGGCGGCTCTCTGCGCCGAGGCTTGGTGCGAGTATCTCGAGGGCCACGCGAGGCGCCTCTACTCCTGCGCCGCGGACCCTGCCACCGAGCGTGCTCGTTCCCTCCTCGAGCACGTCAAGCGCGGTGACGTCAACGACGGTTCGCCAATCCGCGACATCTACCGGCACCACTGGGGCAGGCTTGCCACGCCCGGGGAGGTCAAGTCTGCGTTGGAGGTCCTCGAAAATCACGGCTGGCTGCGGGTCCAAACGGCGAAGACCGCCGGGCGTCCCTCCCAGGCGATCCGTTTGCACCCCACGCTGAGGGACGGCGCGTGATGTGGCGGCGCGACGGTTGTGTGGGTGCCCAAAATGCCGGAAGTCCTCGCCGCACTCCGTTTTGGCTCTTTCAGCACCCCAACGGCACAGGCCACCCGAACGACACAGATCCGGACGGAGAAGGTGTCGTAGCATCGTGAATGACGGGCCGCGCGGGGAACGCGCACTCGACCGCCTCAAACGGATGGAAGCCGCGAGCCGGAATGGACGCGAGGACGCTGCCGAAGGGATGAACCCTCACGAAGAGACGAACGCCTCTAGCGCGGCATCCCCAGGTGCCCGGCCGCAACCTGGTGCCGAGAGTGCCGGAAGTCCGCACGCGGCGACGCCAGTCGGCAGCCGTCCGCAGGCCGGGGACGCCCTTACCGTTGGGGAAGTGGTAGAGGAGTTCGGGCGAAGGCGGAGCGGACCCTCGATAAACGTCAGGCTCTTGGTTGCCGGAGAGCTGCCGGAGAACGAGGGCATCGAGTGGCTGACGCGAAGCGTGCTGACCGCGCGCAGGTCGCGCGACTCTGGCCGTCTCCCGGCGAAGACGGAAACCGGCGATTGGCGGGGCCACGTTCCCGTAGTGGAGGAAGCTGTTCGGGTATGGGAGGTCGGGTACATCTCCGGGGAGGCGCCCACGACCCACGACGTGCTCGTGGCGCTGAGGGAGTACCTCTCATCCCGCCCGGAAGGCTCAGACGTCCCGCCGGAAGCGCTCTCGCGCATCCTCTGGCTCAAGGGCTACTTTGCCCGCCCACCCGGAGGCGACGCGGTCGCGGCGGCGCAAGAAGCCCTGGGCGCATCGGGGTGAGGAGTCCGTTGCACGACTAGCGGGACCGATGGCAATGGGGTAAGGGCATGCCTCCGCCGACTCCCGGCATCTAGGTTCTCGCTGGTCCCGTAGCCGAGGTTGCAACTCCTCCGTCTTGCCAGGGTTGCAACCTCTCCCGGAAAGTCCCCGAACCCCAGTGACCTCCACCTCTTGACAAGCGCGCGGGCGCTCTGACAGCGTCCTGGCGCGTTACGAGCCGTTGCGATTCCCTCCGTCGGTCCGATTCCCGGTTGCGGAGGCCTCCGGAAGCTGCGGCGGGTCGCAAGCGTTGAGGGGCAAGGCTCCGCAAGCGGCTTCTCAGTGCCTCCCGGGTGCCCGCCAGGACCGCCCCGTCGTGGACGTCGAGGTAGCTGCTGGAAGTGCCGCTATATCTAACCCGCCGAGGGGTAGACAGAGCGCGGGGCCTTGGCCGGAAAGCTGCGCCAGGACGTAACGCGCGGGCAGCAAGAACTACGCGACGCCCGCCGCGACCGCCCCGAGTACGCGAAGATCGCCCCCGTCGCCGTCCGTCTTAGGGGCCATGTTGCCACGGCGGGCGCCGCGGCGCGTGAGGGACGAGATCCCATCGCCCGCTCATCCTTTCGGGGACCGGAGATCTTCCTCGCGAACCATCGCTGCTCCTGTTCTTGAGGAGCTTTGGCCCCATGCGGCGGACCAGTCTGTACCTTGTTGCCTAGCTTTCGTCGGCCTGGCGCTCCGGCCGGAGCGCCGTAAGGGCGGGTGAGTTCCCGTGTGGGCTCGGTACTTCGCACGAGCGTTGGGCGGCAGGTCAGCACCTCGGTTCCGTGCACGGTCCGAAGCCCGACCCGCAACGCCGCGGCTATATGGCTTTGGCGTCGTAGCGCGGGAGTTCGCGCCGGGGTGACCGGGTGTTTGCTCGCTCCCCGACCCCAATGCGGCGTGACCCTCCGGTAAGATTTTGCGAAGAAACTAAGAGGCTGCGCCAATAGGTCACGGTCGTCGGGAAGGTCTGCCCTCCCATCGG
>CAXTDD010000123.1:0-6749 GCA_964242955.1 uncultured Rubrobacteraceae bacterium
TGGCGCCGCTGCGGGCGCGTTCGATGTCGTCGAGGAGTTCGGCGGCGCTCGCGGGGCGGTCGGCCGGGTCCTTGGCGAGCATGCGGACGACCAGGGCGTCGACGGCGGCCGGTATCGCCGGGTCCACCTTGCGGGGCGGGCGCAGGGGTTCCGTGACGTGCTTCATGCAGACGGCCACGGGGTTGTCCGCCCTGAAGGGGACCATGCCGGTGAGCATCTCGTAGAGGACGATGCCTAAAGAGTAGAGGTCGCTGCGGGGGGTGGCGGGTTCGCCCAGGGCCTGTTCCGGGGAGATGTAGCCCGCCGTACCGAAGACCGCGTTGGTGGCGGAGATCGTGACCGCCGAGGCGGCCCTGGCGATGCCGAAGTCCGTCACCTTCAGGTGGCCCGTCTCCGTGATGAGCACGTTCTGGGGCTTGATGTCGCGGTGGATCACACCCCGCTCGTGCGCCGCCCATAGCGCCTCGGCCACCTGCGCCGTGACGGCGAGGGCCCTTGCGGGCTCGATCGGCCCCCTCTCGTCCAGCCGCTCCTTGAGGGTGCCCCCGGAGACGTACTCCATCGCTATGTAGCAGGTCCCGTCCGGCGCCTCGCCCCGGTCGAAAACGGGCACGATGTTCGGGTGCGAGAGGCTCGCCGCGCTCCTGGCCTCCCGCCTGAAACGCTCGTAGAACTCCTCGTCGTCCGCGTACTGGCTGCGGAGCACCTTGAGGGCGACGTCCCGGTCGAGCACGCCGTCGTGGGCGAGAAAGACCTCGGCCATGCCGCCGCTGCCCAGGGGCCCGCCGATGGTGTAACGGCCGTCTATTGTGGTCTGGTTCACGCCAAGCATTCTACCCGCCGGAGCGGCCCGGTTCGCTCCCTCCGCGATCCTCCCTGGCCGAAGCTCAGCCCGCCGCCGTATCCGAGACCCAGCCGGAGACGCCCCGCACGGCGCCCGAGGTCCAGTACCGGATCTTCTGCCAGAGGCCCGCCTCTTGGTAGCTTTCCGCGGTTACGAGCGGCGAGGTCCCGGCGCTCCGGCCGTCCACGAACACCTCGACCGTCCCGAGCCGCCGGCCGGCCTTCGCCGAAGGTGGCGCCTCCTTCTTCGCCTCCACCCTCTGCTCGACCTTGAGGCCGGGACCGCCCAGGCCCGAGATGCCCTTCGCGGCGACGAGCCTGACGGACTCCTCACGGCGGTAGGGGAGTTGCAGCTTCCTGAACGGCCTGTCCTTCTCGACGAAAGACTGGTCCCCGAAGTCCCCGAAGCCGTATTCGAGGGCCGTGCGGGAGGCCTCGAAGCGGTAGAGGTCCTCGGAGGCGCCCAGCACGACGGAGATGTACGACTCGTCGCCGTTGTTGGCGGCGGAGACCAGGGACGGCCCCGCCGCCGGGGAGGTGCCGGTCTTGACGCCGTTGGCCGGCTCGTAGTCGTAGCCGGAGTTCGGGGCGATGAGCAGGTTCGTCGTGTCGAGCTCGATGGTCCTGTCCTGGGTGGTGACCGTGACCCTGGTCTTGTCGACGATCTCGCGGAACTCGGGATAGGTCATGGCCTCGCGCGAGATCCTGGCGAGGTCCCTGGCGCTGGAGTAGTGGCCGCGGGAATCCAGCCCCGCCGGGTTCTCGAAATGGGTGTTCTTGAGGCCCATATCTTTGGCCTTCCGGTTCATCATACCGACGAACTCGTCCACGCTGCCGCCGCCGAGGTGCTCGGCGAGCGCGTAGACCGCGTCGGTGCCGGAAGGGACCAGGGTCGCCTCCAGGAGCTCCCTGACGCTCACGGTGTCGTAGGGGTAGAGGCCGGCGGCGCTGTAGACGCCCCCGGCGTAGGAGGCGGCGTTCTCGGAGACGGTAACCTCCCGGTCCAGGCGAGCGCCGTCTTCGAGCGCGACGAGGGCGACCATCACCTTGGTCGTGGAGGCTATGGGGACGCGCCTGTCCGGGTTCTTGCCCGCGAGGTAGAGGCCCGTCTCCCGGTCCAGCACCGCCCACGACGCGGCATCGAGCTTCGGGGCGCCAGGCGGGTTCTTGTCGGGATTGTCCTGGGCGGCGGCCCCGTCCGGCGGGAGGACGAGTAGGGCCAGAAAGAACAAGGTCAGCGCCACGGTCCCCTGTACGCGACCCATCCTCCGGCTCAACCGTCACCTCCCAATACGCGCTTCCCGTCTCGACCGCGCCCCCCGCGCGACGCCGCCAGCGGCGGCCAGGCGTATTTTGCACCAGCGGGCGGAGCCGCACCAGGGTAGAGCTGTTAGCTTTTAGCCATTAGCCTTTAGCTTTGGGAGATCGGGGAGGGCCGCTCCTCCGCGCACCTTTCCAACGGCGGAAGATCAAGGCGAGGCCGACGCCCGGGATCGGGCACGCCGCGAGGGCGAACGACAACCACGACATCCAATACACGTGGGGGTACGCCGCCACTATCGGGCCCAAAAAGCTAAGAGCTAACGGCTAAAAGCTAACGGCTAACGGCTAAAAACTCACTCAAACATCTCTTCCGCGTGCTGCTCCACCTTGCCCTCGGCGTGTTTGTTCATGTCGCCCTCGGCGCCGGTGTCCTCGGTCATCGACTTCGCCAGCTCGTCGGCTTTCTGCTCGTTGTGGGCGTGCGGGTCGCCGTGGCCGCCGGTGTCCTCGGTGATGCGCCCGGCCAGGTCCTCTTCCATCTCGGCGGCGTTGAACGGCACGTGGTCTTCGAGGGGCATGCCCTTGCCTATGTCGTGGGCTTCGGCGCCGCTCGTGTCTACCTCCATTACCGGGTCGGCCGATTCCATCGACTTCATGGACTCCGAAGACTCCATCGACTTCATGGATTCCATGGACGCCATCGAGTCCTCCCTCATGCCCGGCAGGGGGCGGGGGTCGGCGTCGCCCTTCTCGATCCTGCGGATGACCTCCCTGGACCGGAGGTCGGCCTGGCGGCTGCGCTCGTCCATGGCCCCGCGGACCTCCTTGTCCGCCCGGCGCATCTGCGCGTTGATCCTCTTCTCGGCCTGCTTCTGGCGCCGCTCCTGCTCCCTGATGCTCAAACCGTCTCCTCGCCCGAGTAAGCCGTCAGCTTTCAGCCCGCTGCGGCCCGCTGCGCGAGCCTCCGCTCTCAGCGGTCAGCTTCTCAGCACAACGCCAGAGACGGTCATCCACCCGTCTCTGGCTGAAAGCTGGCCGCTGAAAGCTGACAGCTACTTCAACAGGTCCTTGGCGGCGGCCTTCTTGTCTTTGGCCTTGGCCTTCCTCTGGTCGGAGCGTCCCTCCGACTTCTTGTCCTTGTCGCCGGTCATGGCGCCGCCGGCCTCCTTCATCCGGCCCTTGGCCTTGTCCATCGCCCCCTCGTTACGGTCCTCGCTGCTGCTCTTGCCGGGCACGTTCGCTCCTCTCGTCGCCTTTACCTTCCGTCTTGCCCCCTTTGACGAACCCGCAACCCGAACCGATACACCCCGCCGCAACCCGCGCCGGCATCCAGCACGCCATCCTCAATATGCCGAACGTCCACGACATCGAGCCCCTGGAGACGATCGGTCGGGAGATCGTGCCCGCTGTCACGGACCTCTAAGGCGGTTGTCGGGAACTCTGAGTTTCCGATAACCGCGCTAGAACCGTGGCATCCGGGGCGGTGCTCCGGAGGAGGTCCACCTCTCCGGGTGAAGTCGAATGCGTTCTCGATGGCCGGCTCTCAAAAACCGGCCGCTTTAGACGGCCTTGCTCTCCGGTCGGCCTGCGGCGGATACGCTGACGGGCAACCCATCGACCTCCAGGCGCGTCAGGTCGAACATACGGCTTGCGCCGCCGTAGACTTCGATCTCATAGAGCGTGCCGGCGTCGTCGCGGTGCAGGACGACGTTCTCGCCGAGGTCTTCGCCCATTATCTCCCCGACGATCCCATCCGGGCCATCTTTGAGGTGTATGGTCAGGCTGTCCGTGTCCGGGTGGTAGTGGATCTTCATAGACCTAACCCCTCTGTTGCTTCATCTTGCGGGTGAAATTACGGTCCTTGTGGGCCGTTATCAGCGCCTCTCGGTCCGCGCTGGCGACCACGCGCACCCAACAATCCATCTCCGGCACGTACCCCCAGATCCTCCAGAGCCCGTCGGACTGCTGCTCCGTGCGCTCTGCCCGCTGAACGAACTCTCGCAGAGTTCGGCGGTTATTCCCGTCCGCTTCGGGTTATCCAACACGTCTTCTCTGAAGTGATCGGTGACCCTCATGCTCGCGTCAGCTTACTTTATCATCCTCAAAACCGCGGCATCCGGGGCGGGGCGGTGCTCCAGAGGAGGTCCACCTCTCCGGGCGTGGGGCCGTAGGCTTCGTTGACGAGATCGGAGAGGCGGCTTTCGAGCTTCGCGGCCTCGGCGCGGGCCTCGCGGATCGGGGCGGCCCCTTCGCCGTAGCCGGAGCGGAGGTCGCGCAGGGAGCCCGGGGTGAGGCGGCCCTCGTCCTTCGGGCGGCGCTTGCGGACCTCTTCGACAAAGGCGCCGGGGTCGAGGGCGGCGAAGTCTTCGATCTTCTGGCCCGGCTTGTGGACGCCGAACTCGATCCTCAACCAGTCCAGCGTGTCCCGCCGCGCGTCGCGCTCGGTGGTGGTCAGCGAGATCAAACGCGCCACCGCATTCTCGGCCTCCTCCCGAACCTCGTCCGTGGGTGGGGCGATGGGTAGCTTCTCCATGAGCCAGTTCGCAGGATTCAGTGCCTCGTCTTTCATGTGTCCCAGGTAGCGCCAGTTGTGCCACCACATGAGCGACGAATTGAGAACAGCGAGAAGCCATGCATCATATGACGGCACGAAAAAGGTCTTATCGTTGGAAAACAATTCGTTCTCGCTGACTCCATATTGAGGATGGAACTGGATCACCTGGTACATGATCTTTGGCCGCTCGAAAGCATCGTAATAAGCGCAAGACCGTAGCTCCCACCAATGGCGACCTTTGTCGCTGCGCTTGCGTAGTCTCGCTTCAAGCGGCTTCATGTGGGCGTGGAGCGAGGGATACGTTTGTCGGAAGATCTCTTCGACATCTTCGCCGGCGTTGCTCCACGGCCAGGCGTGGTCGCCGCTGGATTTGAGGACGATGATCCACAGTCCCCGCCACTCGGGGGACCAGCGTTTTATGTCCTGGCCGCGCAGGTAGGGCTTTATGATCCCGGCGGAGCGCGGGTCCTCGCGCACGAGCCTCTCCTTCGTCGCCGTGTCGATGAGGAACGCCTCGTTGAGGCCGGTCAACACACCGCGGTACGGCTTGACGCCGGCGTATTCGGAGAGCGGTACCCCGTTGGCCCGGATCTTCGCCATCAGGTCGTCCACGGCGGCGGTCTCAAGGCTCCAGGCGTTCTTTCCGAAGCGCTTCTTCGGGACGGCGTGGGCGTGATCTTCGACGTAGGCGGCGAGGTCGGCGTTCTCCTTGAGGGCCTCGCGGGGGAACTCGACGACGCGCACGTCGCCGTTGGCCGGCGTCCGTTCCGGCTTCTTCAAGACGACGATGCAGGGGAAGACGTCGGCGTCGGGGAAGATCGGGGCGTGCCCGAAGTCCAAGATCTCCTCCAGCGCACCCTCCGCGGCGAAAAAGCCCCGCAAGGGCTCCCCGTAGCCGGCCCGCAGCCACTTGTTGGTGACGATGTAGCCCATGCGCCCGCCGCGCCGCGACTGCTGCAAACCCTGCTGGTAGAAGTACACGTAAAGGTCCGCGACGCCGTGGTAGGTCTCGGGGTAGGCGCCCGCGAGGTAAGGCTTGAGGTCGCCCAAAGATTCCTGGCGGACGTAGGGCGGGTTGCCGACGACGGCGTCGAAGCCGGCGGCGTCGCCCAAGAGCCGTCCCTGGCGGTCGAAGTAGACCTCGGGGAACTCGAGCTCCCAGTGGAAGAAGCGCCTCTGGCGGGCGGCCTCTTCGGCGGCTTGTAGCCAGGCGTCGAACTGCGGGGGTGCTGCGATGCCGCCCTTCGTGGCGTAGTCGGCGAGCGGCCTCCAGAGGGTCCGGTCCACCTCGACGCCGAAGGAGGTGGCGACCGCGAGGTTCGCGAGGCGGGCGTAGCGGCGGTTCAGGTTCTCGCGCAGCCCGGCGTAGAGGCGTTCCTGCTCTTTGACGCTCTCGACGGTGTCGGCTGAGGAGCCTTCGATCAACCAGATGTTGCCGACGGCGTTGCTGACGGTGCGCCTGAAGGCGTCGTCTTCGAGCATCGAGAGCTGGGCGCCGTCGTCCGCGGCCTTCTTCTTGCGCCTCTTCCCGGCGGGACGCAGGTCGTCGGTGTGGGCGCCGACGAGGGAGTTTCCGGTGCGGAGGTGGTGGTCGAGGAAGGAGAGCGGACGGTCGCGGGCGACGGTTGCGAGCCAGAGCGAGAGCTTGGCGAGGTCCACGGCCAGCGGGTTCAGGTCAACACCGTAGACGCAGGACTGGACGACGCGCCGCTTCCAGTACGCGAGCTCCGCCTCGCCGTCGCCCTCGGCTTCTTCCGGCGCAACGCCGAGCTCCACCAGAAAGCGGGCTATGTGCTCCGTCACCTCGACGAGGAAGTGGCCGCTGCCCATCGAGGGGTCGAGCACGTTCAGCGCGAGGACGGCATCGACCTTTGCGGCGTCGGTGCTTGCGCCTTCGACCGCTTCGCGCAAGAGCGCGGGTCCACGGTCACCTCTACGATGTATTTCACGACGAAGTCCGGCGTGTAGTAGCTGCCGGTGGCGCGGCGTTCGCCGTTATCGTTGAGGAGGGTCACCGTCCAGTCCTCCTCGGGCTCCGGCAGGGCTTCGAGGTGGTATTCGAGGAGGCCCTCGTAGATCGTGCCGAGGT
>CAXTDD010000124.1:0-6746 GCA_964242955.1 uncultured Rubrobacteraceae bacterium
TCGAGAGCGCCGACGTGGACGTGCAGGGCCAGATCCAGCAGATGAGGAACCTCATCAACCGCGGGGTGGACGCCATCATCGTCAACCCGAACGACCAGCAGGCCCTCAACCAGGTCATCGGCCAGGCCTCAAACGCGGGCATACCCGTGATCTCGGTCGACCAGGAGATCGGCGCCGAGGGCGCGACGAACGTCGTGATCGACCAGGGCGAGTGGGCGAGCATGAGCGCCGAGTGGCTCGTGGAAGAGTTGAACGGCGAGGGCGACGTCGTCGTCATCAACGGCATCGCCGGCCACCCGGCCAACGAGGCCCGCTACGACGCGGTGAAGCAGGTCTTTAACGAGAACCCGGACATCGAGGTGGTGCAGGAGGCCAACGCGGACTGGGACCAGGCCACAGCCCAGCAGCAGATGTCCAACATCCTCACCTCGCAGCCGAACATCGACGCCGTGTGGACGCAGGACGGCATGGCGCGCGGCGTGTTGCAGGCCATCCAGAGGTCCAACCCCAACCAGTTCCCCGTCGTCTCCGGCGAGGCCCGCTCGGGCTACATGAGGCTCTGGGACGAGGTGCTCCAGGAGGACGACCAGTTCTCGTCTTACGGCGTGGTCAATCCGCCGGGCGTCGGCGCTAGCGGCCTGCGCGTCGCGGTCGAGATGTTGCAGGGCAAGGAGATCAAGTCCAGCGAGCTCCAGGGAGAGGCCGGAAACACCCTCTACGTTCCCATCCCGGGCACCGTGGACAACTCCAACCTGCAGGATCAGCTCCAGCAGATCCCGGCCGACGCGCCCGAAGAGTACGTGCTCGACGGGACCATCTCCCGCAAGCAGGCCCAGGGCTTCTTCGAGTAGATGAGCGGCGTCTCCCTCTCGGCTAAGGGCCTCGTCAAGCGCTACGGCGGCGTCACGGCGCTCGCCGACGGCGGCCTGGACGTCAGCTCCGGCGAGGTCCTGGCCCTCATGGGGGCCAACGGGAGCGGCAAGAGCACGCTCGGCAAGATCGCCACGGGGGCGGTGGTCCCCGACGCCGGACAACTGCTCCTGGACGGGGAGGAGGTCGGCTTCTCCTCCCCCCAGGCGGCCCGCAAGGCCGGGATAGCCGCCGTCTACCAGGAGCTCAGCCTCGTGCCGGACATGACGGTCGCCGAGAACGTCTGGCTCGCCCACGAGCCGATGTCCCTCGGCAGGGTCAAGAAGAGGGAGCGCAAGGAGCGCACCGCGCGCCTGCTCTCCCTCTTCGAGGGGTCCATGGGCCCCTCGGCCGGCCCCGACTCGTTCGTGGGCGCGCTGTCGCCGGCGGAGCGCCAGATCGTCGAGATCCTCAAGGCGCTCAGCCTGGAGCCGCGCGTCATGATCCTGGACGAGGCAACGGCGAGCCTGGGCGCCAACCAGGTAGCCCGCCTCTTCGAGCTCGTCGAGGAATGGAAGAGAGGAGGTATGGCCCTGATCTTCGTCTCCCACCGGATGGAGGAGATCTTCGAGATCGCCGACCGGGCAACCGTGCTGCGGGGGGGCAAGACCGTCGGCGACGTGGACCTCAAGGAGTCGAGCGAGAACGAGCTGGTAGCCCTCATGATCGAAGGCGGCGTCAGCCCGAGACGCGTGGAACTCCCCGTCGGCGACGTAGAGCAGGACCTCCTCCTGACGACGCAGGACCTCGGAACACCGGTACTAAACGACGTGAACCTGGGGCTCAGACGCGGTGAGATCCTGGGCCTCGGCGGCCTCCAGGGCCAGGGCCAGTCCGAGCTCCTGCTCGCCCTCTTCGGCGCCGTCCCCCACTCGGGCACGGTGAGACTTTCGGGCGAGGAGGTCCGTTTCTCCCACCCCCGCCAGGCGATGAAGCAAGGGTTCGCCTTCATCCCCGGCGATCGGGGCGGTGAGGGCCTTCTGCCGGTGCGCTCCATACTGGAGAACCTGCTCCTGCCGTCGTGGTCGGGCTACGGGCGTCTCTTGAGCATGGGCCGGGCGCGGCACGACGCCGGAGAGGTCTCCGGGAGCCTCAAGCTCAAGATGGGCTCGCTGGACGACCCCGTAAGCTCGCTGAGCGGCGGCAACGCCCAGAAAGTCGTCCTTGGCAAGTGGCTCTTGCGCGACCCGAAGCTGCTCCTGCTCGACGACCCGACGAAGGGCGTGGACGTCGGGGCGAAGGGCGAGTTCTACAACATCCTCTCCGACCTGCGCCAAAAAGGGGTGGCGATCGTGCTCCACAGCAGCGACGATGAGGAGCTCCTCGGCCTCTGCGACCGGGTCCTCGTGATGCGCGACGGGCGGGTGCGAAAAGAGCTCGCGGGCGACGAGATGAACAAGAACGCGCTGGTCGCGGCCAGCCTGGGTGCCGAGTCCGAGAATACCGCCGGGGGCGTCGCGTGAGCGCGGCGCGGGCCACCGCGTCGCCCGTCCTGCGCCGGCTGGTGTTGCGGCAGGCCTACGCCTTTGCGTTGCTGCTGCTCGCGGTGACCGTGGCGATAAACTTCTACCTGCAGCCGAACTTCTTCCAGCCGGGTGTGTTGAGCGGCAACCTGCTGCTCTTCTTGCCCTTGATGCTGGTCGCCGCCGGGCAGACGGTCGTCGTAATCGGGGGCGGCATCGACCTCTCTCTGGGCGCCATCGTCGCGCTCGCGAACGTGGCGATCGTCAGCCTGATGGGCTCGAACCCCGGAACGGGGCAGATAGTGCTGGCGATCGTCGTCGGCCTGCTGGCTGGTGCGTTGGCCGGGGCGGTCAACGGGTTCTTCGTGGCGGTCCTGCGCTTCCAGCCCATCGTCACGACGTTCGCGACGAGCTTCGTGTTCGGGGGCCTGGCGCTGTACGTGCTCCCCGAACCGGGCGGCGCCGTGCCCCTCGGATTGCAGAACGTCTTCTACTCCAACCCCCTGGGGCTCCCGATCGTGCTCTGGGCGGCGGTCGTGGTGTTGCTGCTGTGGGCGTCGTTGAGGTCCACGCGCTTCGGCCCCTACCTGTACGCGACGGGCGGCCAACCCCTGTCGGCGTTCCAGAGCGGGGTGCCGGTCCCCCTCGTGAGGGTGGCGTCTTACTGCTTCGCCGGGCTGATGGCCGGGGCCGCCGGGCTCGCGCTCGCGCTCGTCACCGGCTCGGGCAACGCGCTCCTCGGAGATCCACTCACGCTGCAGTCCATCGTGGCGGTCGTGCTCGGGGGGACGCGCCTGAGCGGCGGGCCGGGCGGGGTGACGGGCTCGCTCATCGGGGTGATCGTACTGAGCCTCATCCAGAGCATCGTCTCTTTCGCCGGGGTGCCCAGCTGGTGGCAGGTGTTGCTCAACGGCGTCATCGTGGTGCTGGCGCTGGCCGGCCCCGGGCTGTTCGCGCTCATCAGGCGCGGGAGGTCGGCGTGAAGGCGATAAAGCTGAACCCCATCGTTATCGCGCTGGTCCTGGCGGTCGTGTTGTTCGTCGTCGGGGGGATCTTGCAGCCGGGGTTCGCCTCTTTCGGGCAGGCCACGAACATCCTGCGGCTGGCGGCTTTCCTGGGGATCGTCGCCGCCGGGCAGACGTTGGTCATCATCTCCGGCGGGGAGGGCATAGACCTGTCGGTCGGGGCCGTCATAACGCTCGGGGCGATCCTGATCTTCAGGTTCTCGGACGGGCAGAACGGGCAGGCGCTTCTGGCGCTCGCCATCGCCCTGGGTGTAGGGCTCCTGATCGGGGCGGTCAACGGCCTCGGGATCACAGCTCTTGGGATACCGCCGCTGGTGATGACGCTGGGGATGACCGGCGTGGTGCAGGGCCTGATCCTGGTCGTCACCCAGGGCCAACTGGAGGGGGCCACACCGCCCCTCCTGACAGCCCTGGTCTCCGACCCGCTCGTCTTCGGCATCCCCGGCGTGGTCTTCCTCTGGCTCCTGCTGGGGGCGGGGATGTGGCTGGTGCTCTGGCGCACGGGCTACGGGCGGCGGCTCTTCGCCGTCGGGGTGAACCGGACCACCGCCCGGCTCTCCGGCGTGCGCGTCCCCCTGATCGTAGTGCTGACCTACGCCCTCAGCGGCATGCTGGCCGCCCTCGGCGGGGTGGTGCTGCTCGGCTACACCGAGCAGGTCTTCCTCAACCTCGGCAGCCCCTACACCCTCCCCTCGGTCGCCGCCGTGGTGGTCGGCGGGACCTTACTTGCCGGCGGCATCGGCGGGTACACGGGGACGATGGCGGGTGCCCTGGTGCTCACCCTGCTCACCAGTTTGCTCACCGCCATGGAACTGCCCGAGTCGGTGCGCCAGATCGTCTACGGGATAACCCTGCTCCTCCTGCTCTCCCTCTACGGGAGGCAGAAGGGGCTCCGTCAATAGGAGGCACGATGCCAGAGACTACAGAACCCTTGAGGATAGGCCTGATCGGCTCCGGCTTTATAGCCGGCTTCCACCTTCAAGCCCTGCTCGGCGTCCGCAACGCCAGGGTCTCCGGCGTCTTCAGTCCCACCCCCGAGAACCGCCAGGCCCTCGCCAAAAAAGCAAACAGCATGGAGTTGGGTCCGTGCTCGGCCTTCGCCTCTTTGGAGGAGATGCTCGGCTCCGGGGAGGTTGACGCGGTCTGGATGCTCGGCCCCAACGACACCCGCCTCGACCACATGCGCGCCATCCACGCGGCGGCGAAGAGCGGGGTCCCCATTCTCGGCGTCGCCTGCGAAAAGCCCCTGGGCCGCAACCTCACGGAGGCGCGCGAGATGCTGCGGTTGGCCGAAGACGCCGGCCTCAACCACGGCTACTTGGAGAACCAGGTCTTCTCCACCGCCGTGCAGCGGGGCAAGGAGGTGATCTGGCGCCGCGGTGTTCCGGCAGCCGGCCGGCCGTACCTGGCCCGCGCCTCCGAGGAGCACTCGGGACCCCACGCCCCCTGGTTCTGGCTCGGCGAGAAGCAGGGCGGCGGCGTCCTCTCGGACATGATGTGCCACAGCGTCGAGGTCGCCCGCTACCTGCTCACCGAACCAGGCAAGGACAGGGACGCCCTAAGATTGGTTAGCGCCAACGCCACCGTCGCCAACCTCAAGTGGACCCGTCCAAGGTACGCGAAACAGCTCAAGGAAACGATGGGCCCCGAAGTCGACTACGCACGCCGGCCCGCCGAGGACTTCGCGAGGGGTACGCTCGTTTTGGAGGACGAAACGGGGCAGGAGATCATCATAGAGGCGACGACCTCGTGGTCTTACGTAGGCCCCGGGCTGCGCATCCAACTCGAGCTGCTCGGTCCCGAGTACTCGATGGAGTACAGCACCCTGAACACGGGCGTGAAGGTCTTCCTGTCGAGGGACGTGACGGGGGCCGAGGGCGAAGACCTCGTCGAGAAGCAGAACGCCGAGCAGGGTTTGATGCCGGTACTCGAGGACGAGGCGGCGACCTACGGCTACACCCTGGAGGATCGGCACATGGTCGAGTGCTTCAGGAGGGGAGAGAGGCCGATCGAGACCTTCCGCGACGGGGTGGCCGTCGTAGAGATGCTCATGGCGCTCTACCGCTCGGCCGAGATCGGGGCAACGGTGCATCTGCCGGAAGCCGATCTCGAAACCTACGTCCCGCCCGTGGCGCGCATAGACCACGATCAGCCGGCCGCCGCGGGGGGCGAACTCTGAGGCCCAAGACTTACGGGAGTTCGGGTTGCAAATTCGGGAAACACAAAGCAACGTGTTTGACAATGTAAAGGTAGGTAACTAAAGTGACCAGGGTTTAGTACAGCGGGATCGGAAAGTCGCCTGCGGGCGAGACGTATCGGTTCGGGAGAGGAGAGGGTCCATGTACGCGCGTGGAGGGATTAGCCGGCGCGACTTTTTGCGGGTCGCGGGTGGGACGGCGGTCGTGGCCGGGGCGTCGGGGGCGCTGGGTACGCACGCCGCCGAGGCAAGGATAAAGAAGGTGCGAGTTCCGCGGGGTAGGATCGGCATCCAGCTTTACAGCGTTCGCGACCAGATGGAGCGGGACTTCGAGGGGACGCTCGCGGCGATCGCCGAGATCGGGTACGCCGAGGTGGAGTTCGCCGGGCTCTACGGCCGGAGGGCCGGGCAGGTCAGGCGGACCATAGACAGGCTCGGTTTGAAGGCGCCTTCCAGCCACGAGGACCTGTTGAGCGGGGATCGGGACCGCAACGAGCAGATCCTGGAGAACGCGGAGGCGCTCGGCGAGCGGTGGGTCATCCATCCCTACTACAGGGGCGCCACCCTCGACGATTACCGGGCCCAGGCCGAGAAGCTCAACGAGGTCGGCGAGCTGGCGCGCTCTTATGGGATCAGGGCCGGCTACCACAACCACGACCACGAGTTCGAGCCGCTGGAAGGTTCTTACGGCTACGAGGTCCTGCTGGAAGAGACGGACCCGAAGTTCGTGGACATGGAGCTAGATCTCTACTGGGCCCTGGACGCGGTCGCCGACTACGGCAACCGGGATGCCAGGCCCCTCGCCCTCTTCGACCGCGCCCCGGGGCGCTTCAAGCTCTTTCACGTCAAGGACGGTGTCCCCGACGACCCTGCGCGGGACCCGCACTTCGAGGACGTCGGCGAGGGTGAGATCAACTTCGCGCCCATCTTCCGCAGCAAGCGCTCCGGCGTGAGGCACTACATCACGGAGCGCGACGACGCCCCGAGCGATCCCAACGGCTCCCTCGACAGCGCCGAAGATATGTACGACAACCTCGTGAAAGAGTACGGCTGAGACGGTAAGCGTCCGGCAACAGTCCGCAGAACGGCCCCGACCGTAACCTTCAAGACGGGCCCGTCCGACAGGGAGAGGAAGTACCCATTCCGACAGAC
>CAXTDD010000125.1:0-1934 GCA_964242955.1 uncultured Rubrobacteraceae bacterium
GTGAAGGCCGACAAAGCCCGGTTTGACGAACCCCGCCGGGGGGGTTGCGTCTCCCTAGTACAAGGCTCCTGGCGCGGCCCCGACACTTAGGTGTGCTAATGGTGTGCTCCGTGGAATCCTCCCCCAACAAGCTCCCAACTCACGTTATACCTGTCCCCAGAGGCCGTGGCCGAAGGCGTGACCGGACTCTCTCCGGACGCCTGGCGGGGCGGCTGTGGGATCGGCTAGGAGGCCGCGGATGAGCGTGCCAAAGTTACCAGGATTCTTCGCCCGCCTGACGCCGTCCGGGTCCGCCGGACCGGGGATCCTCCCCACCCTCCGCCGGCGTCTGCGGAGCCATAACCCGGACCCCGAAAGTTTCCGCGACATCGTCCAGAACGCGCCCGAGGTCGTGATGTTGACGGACGCCGACGGCTCGGTGCGCTACGTCAACGGCGCGGTCACCGAAGTGCTCGGTTACCGGCCGGAAGACATGATCGGCGACGACCTGGCCGGGTACCTGCACCAGTCGGAGAAAGAGAAGGTGCTCCCGGTCGCGGCGGCGAACGCCAGCGGTAGCCTCCCCGCCGCTGGCACTTTGGAGTTCCGGATGCGCCACGCCGACGGCTCCTGGCGCCGGGTCGAGGCGGTAACCACAGGGCCATCCGACGCCGGATACGCCAACGCGCTCTACATCCGCGACGCTTCGGACCACGATGCCAGGGCGGATCTGGCGCGTCGCGCGTCGGAGGATTCGCTGACCGGCCTGGCGAACCGCGGCCTGTTCATGGCGCGTTTGGAGCACGCCATGGCCCGCAACGACCGCCAGCAGAGGCCGGTCGCCGTCCTCTTTCTGGATGTGGACAACTTCAAAGCGGTAAACGATGAGCTGGGCCACAAGGCAGGCGACCGCCTGCTCGTCGCTATAGGCCGCCGCCTGCGGGCATGTACGAGGCCGGGGGACACCGCCGCGCGGCTCGGCGGGGACGAGTTCACCGTGCTGGTGGAGGACGCGACGGGCACGGCCAACCCGGTCCGTCTCGCCGAGCGGCTCCAGGGCGCGTTGGAGGAACCCGTCACGCTGGACGGCCACGCGGTGTTCGTATCGGTCAGCATCGGCGTTGCCATCAGCAGCCCCGACCTGAGCGAAGCCGAGCACCTGCTGCACGCCGCCGACACGGCGATGTACCGCGCGAAACGCGAGGGCGCGGACCGGTACGACGTCTTCGTAGACGAGGCGTCCAGAAAACTCCTCTCGCGGTTCGGGTTGGAGACAGAGCTCTGGCGGGCTGTGGAACGCTCGGAGTTCGAGGTGCGTTACCAGCCGGTGGTGTTCCTGGAGACGGGCGAGACCGCCGGCATGGAGGCCTCGTTGAGATGGAATCATCCCGATTTGGGCCTCCTCCCGCCAGACGTTTTCGTCCCCCTGGCCGAGAAGAACAACCTCATGATACACATCGGGCTGTGGCTACTGGAGGAAGCCTGCGCGCAGGCGAAAGAGTGGGACGAGGCCGGGTCGGAAGCCAGGACATCCGTCGGCGTCGACCTGTCGGCGAGGCAGCTCACGCAGCCCAACCTGGCCGGGGAGGTCGCCGGCGTCTTGCGGAGGACCGGGTACGCGGCCTCCGGGCTGGTGCTGGAGATCACGGAGAGCATGCTCGTGGACACGCGCCGCGTCGCGGAGACCCTCGGGGCACTCGAAGCCCTGGGCGTGAGGCTGGCGATAGACGGCTTCGGCGCAGGCTTCTCCTCGCTCTCCAACCTCGCCAACCTGCCCGTGAACAGCCTGAAGATCGACCGCTCGTTCGTGGACATGTTGGACGACGGCCGCGAGAGCGCGGTCCCGGTAGTCTCGGCCACCCTCGGCATCGCCCGGGCGCTCGAAATCGTGACGGTGGCCGAGGGCGTCGAGACCGGCGAGCAGGCGTCCATGCTGCGGGAGATGGGTTGCGTCG
>CAXTDD010000125.1:1944-3521 GCA_964242955.1 uncultured Rubrobacteraceae bacterium
CTCTCCCGCTTTCATCCGCTCCCCCGGCACCCGCCAGACGCGGGCTGCGAGGTCCGAGGCATCCGGGGGCATCGCGGGAACGCCGGAAGAGGCAGGCGGCATGCAGGCCCGCGCCCCGACGGGGCGCCGTGGGAAAAGACGTCCGTGGGACGCAGCGACCGCGGAGGACGCGAACATCCAGGGTAGAGCAGCCACTACTGCGATGCGGGGCGGCCTCAACAGAGGCGCGGTGAGATGAGAGACGTGCGAGTACTGATAGCCAACGAACCCAAGGCCTACCGGGAGGCGTTCGCCGGGGCCTTGCGAATTATTCGTCCCAACGCCCAGATAGTCGAGGTCAGGGCCGAACATCTGGATCGCGAGGTGAAGAGGTTCAAGCCCGACGTGGTGCTGTGCAGCGACGTCTCCCGCGCGGTGGAGAGCACGGCGCAGAGCTGGATCCTCCTCTACCCGGAGAACGAGCGCGTGGTGATGGTCCGCGCCGCCGGCGAGCTTTCGACGGCGAGGGACGTGGAGCTCGAAGACATCGTCTCGCTCGTAGACAAGACGGCCGGGCTGATCGACAACCCCGCCCCATCACTATATCCGGAAATCCCCCCAGCCTAGACGCTAGGCCTAGCCCCTCAGCGAGCGCCACAGCGGGAGGCTCAGGAGGGCCAGAACGGCGGCCCCGGCAAGGTAGAGGTCGGCGACGCGGAGACCCCCTGTATCGGGCATGACCTTTACGGGCGCCTGCTCGTCCGCGGCGACTTCGGGCCCGGCGGTTCCACCGGCCGACCCGACGAGGTCCGCGCAGGCGATGCCGGGCGGGATGCCCTCGCCCTTCTTCGCCTTCGTGTGCACCAGGACGTAGCGTTCTCTTTCGGCATCGAACAGTCGGGCCACCGTTATGTTATCGAGCGCCGTAGTGGCGCTGGCCCTTCCGTCCTCGCCGGCCACGATGGTCTTCAGGGGGATCGTGGCCGGGGCACCCCGGCCGGCCCGGTCGTCCGCGCACGTCGCCCCTCCGTGGACGTGGTTGATGTGCTTCACCCCGGCTTCCGGCAACCCCCGCACGCTCAGCCTGACCTCCACGCCGTCCCCCGCGTCTTCGAGCACCGCGGTCCCGCTGACGCCGGAGCCCCGGCTGGGGGTGAGCTGGACGCTCCTGGTCTGGGCTTCCCGGGCCGTGGCGGCGTTCGCCAGCACGGCGGCCGTTACGGCGAAAACCAGGAAGACCCCGGCGGCTGCTCGCGTCGTGCGGTCCATGAAGCTTCCTCCTTATGCGCTTGCTTTCTCCGCGTCCGGCGCTTCCGGACGGCCTAGCTGACGGTGGGCATCCGGACGCCTTCGATCGTCTCGAACTCGCGGCCTGGGATCTCGTTGGAACGGCGCAGGTGCTCCGCGGCCCTTTCGACGTGGAGCGCGTAGGCGCTGAAGTCGGACTGGGTCGCCGAGACGGGGTCGGCGGCCATCCGATGGGCGAGCTCGGCGGCGTAGTGCAGATCGCCGAGGGCGAAGTCGAACGACTCGTACTGGTCCTCGTACTTCTCTGGAGGGGTAAGATCTCCCGCCCGCTCCCGGTACTCTCGTAAAGC
>CAXTDD010000125.1:3545-6732 GCA_964242955.1 uncultured Rubrobacteraceae bacterium
GACCCGGCCTGTATGTTGCCGACCCGGTCCAGGTATCCCGCCTCGTCTTCCCTGGCGCCGCCGTCGTCGTGACCCGTCACCTGGGCCGCCACCTTCACGGCCTTCGCCTCCGGGATCACGGGACGTTCGTAGAACTCGTACAGGAGGTACGCGTCGAGGCCGAGAACCAGGACGGCGAGCAGCATCGTCCCCCGGACAAAGACCTTCACGACGCGCCTCCGTTACCCAAGACAATCGCGGAGCCAGACGGCCAAATCGTCCTCCTTCGACAAACGACGGCTACCACCCCGCCGTGGGATCGATGGTACACGCGGCCTGGCGGCCCCGGAAGCAACCCGGGGCCCTGCGCCGGCGAATCTCCCCTAAAGCAGCAGAAAGTGCTGCGATACGGCCGCACCATCGGGTGGGCCAACAACTGCACTTCGGATCGTAGCCCCGCGGCCGGGCGCTTCCTAAACTGGAAGCTCACGCAATGTGGGACACGAAGAAGGCGGTGGAGGCATGACCCTGATACCCCGCGCGGGCATCAACGGACAAGGTACCGCGAACCCCCTGGAAGCCCAACCAGGCCAGGCCGACGTGGATCGTTACGGAGAAGACGTCCTCTCTCTTCGGGATCTGCTCCGGGTGGTGCGAAGGCGGCTGTGGATGATCTCGCTGCTGGCGGTCTTGATGTCGGGGGCGGCGATGGGCTACGCGCTGCTCTTCCCGACGCCGAAGTACGAGGCCTCCATAAAGATACTGGTGGGCCAGGCCGCAGGGGACCCGGAGACGAGGTCGAGCCTCGGGGACGAGGTCCAGGGCCTCCTGCAACTGACAGGGACGATGGCGGAGGCGGTCGACACCCACTCCGTCGCCACCAGGGTCATAGAGAACCTGAACCTGGCGATGACGCCGCAAGACGTCACGCTAAACCTGAGCGCCCAGCAGGTCCCGGAGACGCAGTTCATCGAGGTCACCTACGCCGACACGAACCCGGCGCGGGCGCAGCAGATCGCCAACACCATCGGCGACGAGTTCGCGGAGAAGGTCTCCGAGGTGAGCCCCAGCGCCAACGCCGTGACCGCGACGGTGTGGGACAGGGCTGAGCTTCCTGAGACCCCAGCAAGCCCGCAGCCGCTGCTCTGGGGGCTGCTGGCGCTCTCTTTCGGGGCGCTGCTCGGGGTGAGCCTGGCCTTCTTGCTGGAGTACCTGGACGACGGGTGGCGCTCCGCGGAAGAGGTGGAGAAGGTCTCGGGGTTACCCGTGCTGGGCGCCATCCCGGCGTCAGGAACGCCGAAAAATAGAGACAAGGATCGAGGTTAGAATGGCCCGCCCCAGGACGCAACGCCCGGCGCGCAAGGGCAAGGCCGAACGGGGTCCATCCGGGTCCCTGGTAACGGTGACGGACCCCGCGGGGGCCGCGGCGGAGGCGTACAGGCGACTGCGGACCAACCTTCTCCACGCGCGGGTCGTGGGCCCGAAGGTGATCCTGCTGACCAGCCCAGGCGGCGGGGCGGGCAAGAGCACCGTCTGTGCCAACCTCGGGGTGACGCTGGCGCAGGCGGGCCAGGCCACGCTCGTTATCGACTGCGACCTCCGCGATCCCACGCTGCACAAGCTGTTCGGGCTGGTCGACTCCCCCAACCTGTCGGACGCTCTAGCGAGAGAGGACGGGCTGCGGGAAGCCTGGCAGGCACCCTCCCCGAACCTGAAGGTGGTGACCGGGGGACCGGCTCCGCCCAACCCGGCGGATCTCCTGGGGTCGAGGCGCTTCGCCGGGCTCCTGGGTCGGGCACGCCAGGAGTTCGACTATGTCCTGCTGGACGCCCCCACCGTGGAGACCGCCTCCGACGCCGCCGTCCTCGCCACTCAGGCGGACGGGACCCTGCTAACGATAGACTCCCGGAAGACCTCCAGGACGGCCCTGGGCCGGGCGGTGCACGAACTGCGGCTCGTCGGGGCAGACTTGCTCGGCGTGGTGGTGAACAACGCCGAGGCCTCCGGTGGAGGCTACCCGCTGGCTGGCCGCGCGAACGGGTAGGCCCGCCTCAACGGCACGCGGCCTCCCCGGAGTCCGAGAACGACGCGCCTGGGACCGGGACGAACTCCCAGGCGTAGCCCTCGGGTTCCAGGGTGAGCTTCAGGACACCGTAGACGTCATCGCCGTAGGTTTCGCTGTTGGCCGCCGGGTTCTCTATCTGGTAGCGATCACCGCCGGCGGTGCCCACGACGAACTGGCGGATGCCGCGGTCCGGGTCCGCCCCGCCGCCGGGGTCCTGCGGCGCGAAACGCTGGTAGTTGTGGTCGTGGGCGGAGAGGACCACGTCAGTGCCGTGGTCGTAGAGGACCTCCCAGATCGGCTCCGTCCTCCTCTCGTACTCGCCCTGCTTGCCGGAGTTGAAGAGCGGGTGGTGGAAGTAAGCCAGGGTGCACTCCCCTTCCCCATTGGCAGAGAGGTCGGACTCCAGCCAGCGGATCTGGGGCGAGTCGGCGTCGCATCCGCCGACCTCGTCGCACATGCTGTTGAGCGCGACGACGTGCCATCCGCCGAGATCGTAGCTGTAGTAGCCCTCGTCCGGTTCGCCGGCGGCGGCGCCGAAGTAATCGAAGTACGGCGTGGCTTCGGGGTCCCCTTCGTACTCGTGGTTTCCGGGCACGGGCTTGGTGCGGGCCTTGTAGCGCCCCCAGGACGGGTCGTAGCAATCGGCGAAGTCATCCGCGGACCCATCCGGATACGCGTGATCCCCGAGCGTAAGCACGGTCCCTCCGAAATCGCCCAGCAAGTCAGCGGTGGCCTCGTCCCCATCATCCCCGCAACGGGCGATGTCACCGGCCGCAAGGACGACGGCCCCGTCGTCCTCACGAACGTAGAGAAAGAGAACGAGCCCGCCGACCACCAACACCAGGACCAGACTGCCGGCAACGAGCATCCAACGCCTCACTACCCGTGTCCCCCGGCGAGGTCTGCCCACGCTCTCGGGATGGCTTCCTGCGTCCCACCATGCCGGGACGGGGAACCGTGCTTCGTCTCTCGGCCCCACGTAGTTGCCTTCATGCTCAGGTTTCCCGCCTTCACCGGCTGTCGCCCGCGGTCTTTCGCCCACCACGTTCGCCCGCCAATATAGTCGAGTCCGGCATCCCGACCAAGGCTCGCGGGCGCCGGCGACCAAGCTTTGCACTTTGGTGTCGGGCCGTGGGCAACGCC
>CAXTDD010000126.1:0-6665 GCA_964242955.1 uncultured Rubrobacteraceae bacterium
CCGTCAGCATCGTCGCGTGTTTCTCTCTGTCCTCGAGCATGGCGACGACGTGGGCGTGTACCATCGCCTCGACCCGCTCCAACGGGCCGCTCTTGCCCTCCAGGGCTTCGGCCACGGCGGAATGAATGTTGCCGAGCGACTCCGCGCACAGGTCGTAGAGCAACTCTTCTTTGCTCTCGATGTGATAATAGAGCGTTGCCCTTTGCACCCCGAGCGAATCCGCGATCTCGCGGGTCGTAGTCGCCGCGTACCCCTTCTCCCAAAAGAGTTTCGCGGCTTCCTTCCTGAGCCTCTCCACGGTAACCGCCCCGTCCTGCCGAACGGTCGACCTTGCCCGGTTCTTCATCTGCTCCCCTCTCGTTCTCGCGCGACTCCGTCCCGACGGCGAAAACGTCTCTGAGGTTCCACACTTGAATCTTGCATCACATTCTATACCTTCGTGGCAATGCTGTTCGCCAAGGGCCCGACATCCCAGAGTACCTTGTTTACCGTGCGCTCGGTTGACAATACGATCCTCGTGGACTAGGTTACGCAAAACGAGGAGGCGCCTTGTCGCAACGAGCCGAGCATCGGGCCGAAGAAGCTGTGCGCAAACCCGGGTCCGTAGAACTCGGCGGGTGCCGTGCGGGCAGGCTCCGCGGTCTAGCCGCACGGTCGTTATCTGGATAGCGGCAAGTTGGCGGGCCGTCGCGTTCGTGCAACAGCGAAGATGCTGGGCTGGCGGGGGTATTCGTAGCCGGAGGAGCGTTGCAAGCGCGAAAGGCATAGCCTGGTAGGAGGGATGGTGTTTGTAGAGAACTCGGCGTCGATAGGCGATGGATCACCGATCGAGTTCGGCTCCAGAGAGGAACTGGAAGAGCTCAGGAGCAAGGTTCGCGATTTCGTAGACACCACGGTCATCCCACGCGAGAAAGAACTGGCGCACGACCTGGACAAGCTCGAGGCGCTGCGACGACGACTCCAAGAGGAGGCCACCAAGGCCGGGGTCTTCGCGCCGCATCTCTCCAGGGACATCGGCGGAATGGGTCTCGACTGGAGGCAGACCGCGGTGGTTTTCGAGGAGGCCGGGCGGAGCCTCTACGGGCCGCAGGCCCTCAACGCCGCCGCGCCCGACGAGGGCAACATTCATCTTCTGGATCATGTAGCGAACGGGGAACAGAGGGGTCGGTATCTGGAGCCGCTGTCCAGGGGTGAGATCCGCTCCTGCTTCGCCATGACCGAGCCCGCACCCGGGGCCGGCTCCGACCCGAGCCTGCTCCGAACCACCGCCGAGCGCGCGGATGGCGGATGGCGGATAGACGGCACCAAGTGGTTTATCACGGGCGCGGAAGGCGCCGCGTTCGCCATCGTGCTGGCCCGGGCGGCCGAAGGACCGACCATGTTCCTGGTAGACGCCGACAACCCCGGCTTCCATCTGCGGCGAACGATATCCACGATGGACACGCTCACCCCCGGGGGACACGGACAGATAGACTTCGTTGACTGCGTCGTGGACGAAGACGCGGTCCTGGGTGGGGTGGGCGAAGGCTTCGACTACGCGCAGGTTCGTCTGGACCCGGCGCGCCTGACACATTGCATGCGCTGGCTGGGCATCGCCGTGCGCTCCATGGAGATCGCCACCCGCTACGCGCTGGAGCGCGGTTCGTTCGGCGCGAAGCTCTCCGAACACCAGGCGGTGCAGTGGATGGTGGCCGACTCGCACGCGGAGATGCACGCCGCCCGCTTGATGATCCTGCACGCGGCATGGAAGCTGGATAGGGGAGAACGCGTCAGGCACGAGGTCTCCATGACCAAGGTGTTCGTCTCCGAGACGGTCAACAAAGTCGTGGACCGGGCGCTCCAGATCTGCGGCGCTCTCGGCGTTTCGGAGGACATCCCCTTGAGCCACTTCTACCGGGAGGTGAGGCCGTTCCGGATCTACGACGGCCCGAGCGAGGTTCACAGAAGTTCCGTGGCCCGAAGGATCTTTAGGAGGGCGCAGCAGGGATGACGGAGACGCTTGTCAGGGACCTCGCGGAGCAACTGCCCGATCTTCTAGGCGTGCCAGTAGGCGTCGAGCGCGCGTCGCTCATCATGGGGGGCGCCTCGAAGGAGGCGTGGGTGGTGGACGCCAGGACCGAGGAGGAGAGGGTGGAGTTGTTCGTCCGCCGGGCGGCCGGCGGCGTCATCTACTCCGAGACGCTCTCGCTCGAACAGGAATACCGGGTGCTGCGGACGGCCCACGAACGGGGCGTCAAGGCCCCGAAACCGTACGGCTATCTGGAGGACCTGGCCGGACGCGAGGCGTTCGTCATGGAGCGTCTCGAAGGAGAGAGCATCGGGCGACGCCTGGTGCAGAGACCGGAGTTCGAGGCCGCGCGCCACATGCTGCCCCGCCAGATGGCCGAAGAGCTCCCGAAGATCCACGCGATCCCGTTCGACGAACTCCCGCCCTTGCCCGGCGCCCGGGAGAGACCGGCCGAGGCCCACGTGGTCAAGACGCTGGAGCGCGAGTTGGACGCCCTGGAGGAGCCCCACCCGGCGATCAGGTTGGGACTCCTGTGGCTGTGCGAAAACCCTCCGCGGAGCCACGGTATCGTGCTCAATCACGGCGATTTTCGGGTGGGCAACCTGATCGTGGACGGGCACGGCATGCTCGGTGTGATCGACTGGGAGTTCGCCCACCTCGGCGATCCGGCAGAAGACCTGGCCTGGCCCCTGGTCCGTGCCTGGCGGTTCGGCGTGGATCATCTCCGCCTCGGCGGCGTCGGCGAGGTCGGGCCGTACCTCGAACGCTACAACGCCGTCGCCGGCCGCGAGGTCTCTCCCGAAGATCTCTTCTACTGGGAGGTGGTGGGCAACGTACGGTGGGCCATCGGCGCCCTCAACCAGGCCAGGAGGCACCTCTCCGGCCAGCAGCGGAGCGTGGAGCTCGCCATCCTGGGCCGCCTCGCCTCAGAGGTAGAGTACGAGATACTCCACCTGCTCGAAAGGGGTGGCTGATGCAGGATCGCCCCACGGCCCCCGAGCTCGCCGAGGCCGTTCGAGAGTTCTTGAAGTCCGAGATCCTTCCTGGCGTCGAAGACCCGCGGACCAAGTTCCGCACCCTGGTGGCGATGAACGCCCTCGGCATCCTGGGACGCGAGCTGACCCAGGAAGAGCCCCTTCTGCGCTCCGAACACGAACGCCTCGCCCACCTGTTGGGTCGAGAGCGGGCAGTTCCCGGCTCGCTCGAAGGGCTCAGGGAGCAGGTGACCGAGATGAACCGGGACCTGGAGGACCTCGTCCGCCAGGGAGAACCACCTCCCGGCACCCTCGAGAACCTCAGAGAGACGGTCGCGGAGAAGCTCGCCGTGGCGAGCCCGCGCTATCTGGATCGTTACGTCGATGAACCGTGAAAACGGAGAAGGGGAGTTAGAGGTGTCGGAAGGCGCGGGGTCCCAGGCGGGCGTGGACGGAATGAAGCTCTGGAAGGAGTGGTACGACACGAGCTTCGACGCGTGGTCGAGCATGCTGGGAGGCGACAGGGAAGCCCTTATGGACCCGTTCGGTCTTTACCGGCAGTTGTTCGGTGGCCTGGAGAACACCAAGGAATCGTTGTCTGAGAGGGGTACTGGCGGAGACTTAAGCCCCCAAGACATTCAGCGGCAATGGATGGAGGCGACGGCCGACGTCTGGCGCAGGGCCCTGGGGGCCGGGACGAGCCTGGCGGAATTGACGCCTTACTGGGTAGAGATGGCGGAAGGGCTCCGGGAGCAGATGTTCGGGAGGGGCAAGCCTCCCACCGATCCGTTGGACTTCTACCAGAGATGGTACAACGCCACGAACGCGCCGCTCTCGAAGATGATCGGCGACGTTGTCGCGGATGAGTCGTTTCTCCTGGATTCGCGCCGCTTTCTGGAGAACTACGCGAGCCTGGAACAGGTCTTCCAGCGTGCCTCCGAAGAATACTTCGACTACCTCCAGCTCTCCACCCACTCCGACACTACCCGGATAGCAGAGCTCGTAGTGGGACTGGACGCGAAGGTGGACCGCATCGAGGAAGCATTCGAGGATTTCGAGCATGGCTACGCCAAACCGGCCACGGCCGAGGCCGTGGAGGTCCTCGAAGACCACGTCAAAGATCTCGAGCGCAAGCTAGAAGACAACCGCTCCGGTTTGCGGCGGATGGAAGGCAAGTTGGATCAGCTCCTCTCGGCCCTCAACGCCCCGGCCACCGGATCGGGGGAGATCGAGGCCACCGACGCCGCCCGTCGTAAGGCCCGGGAGTTGGGCGTGGACCTGCGGGAGGTCCAGGGCAGCGGAACGGACGGCCGGATCACGGTGGATGACGTGCGCGGCAGGGGGGAGGCCGAATGACCGAAAGGGGTGGCGCGCCGTCGGGCGCGGAGGAGTTGTTCGACAAATACACCAGAGGGCTCAGGATAGTCGCCGAGGGAGCCAAGATCGACACGGGCCAGACTCCCAAAGAGATCATCTGGACGAGGAACAAGGCCAAGCTTTACCACTACCAGGGCGAGGGTCAGCGGAAGTACCCTGTTCCCATCTTGTTCGTCTACGCGCTGCTCAACCGTCCGTACTGCCTCGATCTGATGCCGGGTAACAGCTTTATCGAGTTCCTCGTAAACGAGGGCTTCGACGTGTACATGCTCGACTGGGGTATCCCGGGTCCCGAGGACAAAGACATGTCCTTCGAGGATTACGTCCTGGATTACATCCCGCGGGTGGTGCGCAAGGTGCTCAGAAATTCGCGGTCCGAGGAACTGACCCTCTTCGGTTACTGCCAGGGGGGGGTGATGGCCGCCATGCACGCCTCGCTCTTCCCGGAGGGGTCAAAGAACCTGATCCTGCTCGCCACGCCCATAGATTGCGCGCCGGAGAACTCCGGGCTCTACGGCCAGTGGTTCAGCGAGGAGAACCACGACCCCGACACCATCGTAAACGCGTACGGGAACCTGCCGGCAAAGTTCGCCTACGCGGGGACGGCCATGCTCAACCCGGTCACCAACTACATCGGCAGCAACGTGACCATGTGGGACCTGATCTCGCGTGACGGGCTCTCGGATTCGTGGCTGGCGATGAACAAGTGGGCCAACGACCCCATACCTATGCCGGGGGCGGCCTACAAGCAGTGGGTGCGGGACTTCTACCAAGAGAACAAGCTGGTCAAGGGGGAGATCCGGCTGCGCGGGCGCCGGGTAGACCTCTCCAACATCAGGATGCCGTTCCTGAACCTCGCCGGAGAGAGGGACCACCTGGTTCTCTTGCCCCAGACCGAGGCCGTGATGGACCTCATAAGGAGCGAGGACAAAGAGTTCATCGTGCTCGATGCCGGACACGTGGGGCTGCTGACCGGTCGAGGGGCCAGAAAGAACTTGTGGCCGCAGGTGAAACGCTGGCTGGAACCTAGATCGAAGTGATCCCTGATAGGACCGCGGCAGGGTACGGGACACGGGCGAACGGGTCACCTGCGCCTGGAGGATCTCTAGATCACGTGGAACGCGTCGCGGGACACGCCGGCCTTCCGCGGCGATGCAGGGAAGGGGGCAGGAGATGAGCATAGCCGACGTCCGGGGAAAGGCGGCGCTGGTAATAGGCGGAACGCGCGGAATCGGCCGGGCAATCGTCGAACGCTTCGCGGAATCGGGGGCCGAGGTATGCCTGACCGGCAGGGACGGCGGCAAGGCTTCCGGGCTCGCCGCCTCTCTGGCGGAGACCTACGGGCAGCCGATCAGTGGTGCGGCCCTCGACGTGACGGACCGAGCCCAGGTGCGGGAGGTCGTCGAGCGGTTCACGCCCCGGCGAGACGAGCCCGCGATCCTCGTCTACAACGCGGGTGTCAGCCCGGTGTATGCCCCGGCCGAGAAGATCGAAGAGGTAGACTGGGACACTATCGTGGCGACGAACCTTACCGGCGCGTTTCTATCGTCGCAGGCCTTCGCCCGCCGGCTTATCGCCGGGGGCATGTCCGGCTCGATAGTCTTCATAGGTTCCGTAAACAGCATCGTTGGGGACGCGCGCCTGGCGGCCTACACGGCCTCCAAGTCGGGCCTGGCCGGGATGGCGAAGACTATGGCGCTGGATTGGGCCCGGCACGACATCCGAGTCAACGTGGTCGCGCCCGGCTACGTGGCGACCGACCTCACCGCGGGGCTGCAGCAGAACGAGAAGCTTCTCACCTCCCTTATGAACAATACTCCCCTGAACCGTCTGGCGGAGCCGGCGGAGATCGCGGCCCTGGTCGTCTTCCTGGCCTCCGACAGCGCCTCGTACGCGACCGGGGGGATCTACCCCGTCGATGGAGGATGGACCGCCCGATGAACAGCTCCAACAGTCCCTCGATCGGCATAGAATGAAAGGCGGCAAGCGTTTGTTGCTGAGCAAGATCTACCATCTGGGCTACGCCGTGGAGGACATCGAGGCCGCGTCCCGCTTCTACAGGGACAACTTCGGCGCCCGGCCGGGCGAGCCGGAGGCCGTTGAGGACCAGGGACTCGTGGCGACCATGTTCCGCGTCGGGGAGTCCGTAGTCGAACTGATGGAGCCCACCCACCCGGACTCCCCGGTCGGCCGGTTCCAGAAAATGAGGGGCGAGGGGTTCCACCACGTAGCCTTCGAGGTGGAAGATATGGCGGCGGCGCTCGCCCAGCTCAAGGGCAACGGCGTCGAGCGTATAGACGAGGAGC
>CAXTDD010000127.1:0-6657 GCA_964242955.1 uncultured Rubrobacteraceae bacterium
TGGGAGGTGATCCGGGCCGCGAGCACCAAGCCCTTCGGTTTCATGCCCTTCTACCCAGGGCCTGGCATGGGCGGACACTGCATACCCATCGATCCGTTCTACCTGTCCTGGCGCGCGAGGGCCTTCGGCGTGAACACGGAGTTCATCGAGCTGGCCGGCCGGATCAACGTGAACATGCCCCACTATGCCTTCGGCAGGATCAGCGCCGCGCTCAACGCAACGAAAAAGCCGGTCAACGGCAGCAGGGTCCTGGTGCTCGGCGTGGCCTACAAGCCGAACTCTTCGGACCTCCGGGAGAGCCCCTCATTGAAGATAATGGAGCTGCTCGACGCCGCCGGCGCCGACACGGCCTACCACGACCCGCACGTCCCCCAACTACCGGGCCGCGGCCCCCGCTCCGTGGCCCCGACGGGGGAAGAATTCGGGCGGGCCGATTGCGTGGTCGTCGCCACCGACCACGACGCGGTCGACCTCGGCCCCGTCGTGGCCCGCGCGGCGAAGGTGGTTGACCTGCGAGACGCCGTGCGCCGGAGGCTCGGCTACCTGCCGGAGAACGTGGACGTGCTCTGAGCTAGTCTCTGGCGTCCTGCGTCCCGTAACCCGACCCGAGGAGACCCGAGGCCGCCTCGCCGGGGAGCGGCTCGGAGAAGTGGTGCCCCTGGGCCATGTCGCAGCCCATCTCGCGCAGTCTCTCGACCTGCGCGGCCGTCTCCACGCCCTCGGCGATCGCCTTCATGCCGAGGGTCCGCGTGAGATCGACGAGCAGGGGCATCAGGATGGCGGAGGATTGGTCCCCGTCCTTGAGCTTGCGGACGAAAGACTGGTCGATCTTCAGGTAATCCGCCGGGAACCGCTCCAGGTACGAGAGCGCCGAGTAGCCCGTCCCGAAGTCATCGATGGCGAGCTGCACGCCGACGTCCTTGAGCTTCCACAGGGTGTTTGAGACGAGCTCGGTGTCCTCGACGAGCAGGCTCTCGGTGATCTCGAGGACCAGGGACCCGGGCGGGAGGCCGGTCTCGTCGAGTATGCCGGCCACCGTGTCCGTGAGCCCCGGCTGCTGGAGCTGGCGGGCGGAGAGGTTGACGCTCACCGAGGGTTTCGCGCCCGTGTGGTCGCCGGGCCAGAGCAGGGCCTGTCGGCAGGCCTCCCTGAGGACCCAGCGGCCGATGGGCACGATCAGGCCGTTCTCCTCCGCCAGCGCGACGAACTCCAGAGGATGAACCACGCCGCGCAGCGGATGCTCCCAGCGCAGTAGCGCCTCCATGCCAACGATCCCGCCGGTCTCAAGATCGACCTCCGGCTGGTAGTAGACCCTGAACTCCCCGCGCTCGAAGGCGCGCTTGAGGTCGCTCTCCAGCTTCAGGTGCCCGCGGGACTCGGCCGACATGCCCTCCTCGAACACCTCGTGGCGGTCCTTGCCCCCCTCCTTGGCCCGGTACATGGCCGAATCCGCCGCGTGCAGCAGCCCCTCCGCGTCCTTCAGGGAGGGACCGCTGGATGCCACGCCCACGCTCGCGGTGACGAACAGGGTGTGGCCGGACCAGCTGATCGGCTCCCGCAGGACCGCGGCGATGCGGTTCGCCACGTTGGCCGCGTTGCCGGCCCGCGCGGCGTCTTCGAGCAAGACGACGAACTCGTCACCTCCGAAGCGCGCGACGGTGTCGCCGGGCCTCAGGCACGCCCGCAGCCGCTGCCCCACCATCGTCAGCAGCATGTCCCCCGCCCCGTGCCCGAAGTCGTCGTTGACCACCTTGAAGTCGTCGAGGTCCACGAAAAGCACCGTGACGGGTGCCTCGCGCCGGACGGCCAGCACGAGCGCGTGCTCGAGACGGTCCATGAACAGGGCCCGGTTCGCAAGCCCTGTCAGCTGGTCGCGGAACGCGCGCTGGAGGAGCTCCTGCTCGGCCACCTTGCGGCGCGTGATGTCGCGAACGTAGTACGCCCTCTCCCCCACCTCCCAGCCCAGCCCCGTTTCGGCCCGCAGGCCGGCGCTCACCGCCTCGAGGTGGCGCCAGGAACCGTTGGCGTGGCGCATGGTGAACTCCAGCCGCCCCGAGGAAGCGCCCGCGGCGTGATCTCGCGCGGGAAACCCGTCCCGCAAACCCTCAAGGGACGAGGGGTGCAGGTACCCGGAGAGAGCCGTCCCGACCAGCGTCCCCGCCTCGTAGCCGAGCATCCCCTCGACCGACGGGTTGACGTAGCCGATATTGGAGCCCGAGTCGACCACCATCAAGACGTCCGGTGAGCGCTCTACGAGGTTGCGGAAAAGTCCCCAGTCCTCGCGGCGCGGCTCCGTTCCCGATGCTCCAGCGGTCACGCGCCACGCCGCCCCGCCGCGCGCCCCATGGCGGCACGCGGCGTTAGGCTCGGGAGCCGGGGCGTGCATCCCGGTGCCGTTATCGTCGCAGCCCGCCGTCCCACGGCTCAGTAGGCCCCTTTGCCCAAAACGACGGTCCTCACGGTGCGGGCCAGCAGGACGAGGTCCAGCCAAACCGACCAGTCGCGCACGTAGTGGGCGTCCATCTGGACCCGATCCTCGAAGGAGGCCTGGTTGCGCCCGGCCACCTGCCAGGGGCCCGTGATGCCGGGCGGGACGCGGAGTATCTCTTCCTGGGCCTCCCCCACTTCCTCCGATTCTCGCGGCAGGTAGGGCCGCGGCCCCACCAGGCTCATCTCGCCCTTCAAGACGCTCCACAGCTGCGGCAGCTCGTCCAGGCTGGTCTTGCGCAAAAAGCGCCCGATGCGCGTGACCCGCGGGTCGTCGCGCAGCTTGTGGTACTTCATGTACTCCTCCCTGGCCTCAGGGTCCCGCTCCAGCAGCAGCCGCAGCGTTTCCTCGGAATCCGGCACCATCGTCCTGAACTTGGGGCAGGAAAACAGCTCGCCGTCGCGGCCCATCCGCCTGTCCCTGTAGAACACCGGTCCGCCCTCCGATTCCAGGCGAACCAGCACGGCGAGGGCGAAGACGAGCGGGAGGATGAAGAGCCCGCCGACGATGGTGGCGGTCAGGTCGAGGGTCCGCTTGGTCCTCAGCGCCCAAGGGTCGAGCAGGTTGTGCTTGATCTCGACGGCGAACGTGCCCGCCAAATCGCGCGAGACAACAGCCGAGTTGGTGATCCCGGCCAGGTTCGGTATCACCAGCACGTCCCGGAAGGAGGCGCTCGCCCACCCGACCAGCCCGGCGACCTGCTCCCTGCGCGTGTTGGGCGTCGCGAATATCACCGTGTCCACCCCCCGCCGGCGGGCCAGCGCCGCCGTCCGGGAAAGGGTCGTCCCACCGGACGGCCGCTCGGCTGCCCCCTTCGACGCGGGGTCGTGATCGAAGACTGCCACCGGCTCGTAGCCGAGCGCCCACTCCCGAGAAAGCAGTTCCGCGACCCTGGCGCCAACGCCCTTGGACCCTATGACCATCACGGGCTTGCCCCACAGACCCACGCTCTTCGTGGCCCGCTTGGTCAGGAGCCTCGCCGCCGGCATCAGGACCAGGAGTCCGAGGAAGCCCCCGGCCAACTGCGCGCGGGGCAACGACCCCCCGACCCGGAAGGCCCAAGCGAACACCGCCACCGCGGCGACGGCCGACAGCACGGCGTAGAAGCTCCGGCGCAACTCCTCCGCCTCGTTGAGGCCGTAGCCCGGGTACATGCCGAGCAGGGCGCGCAACCCGACCCACACCGCCACGGTCGGCGCTGCGGCGAGCCCGGCCAGGTCCTGCCCGGTTCCCCAGGCGACCTGAAGCGCGTCCGCCGCCCACCAGACGAGCAGGGCCAGGACCGCGTCGGAGACCACCAGCACCGCCGGTGCCAGACGCCGCTTCCAGCGCGGCATCCGCAGGCCCCTCGCTGCCGCGCCAAGCTCGACGACCTTGACCCCGTCGTACTCCACGGCGGGCGTCCTCTCCGGCCACCGTTCGGCCGAACGCTGTTCGATCAAATAACCCGTCTTGGCCTCCTTCTCGTCCCGCGCCTGGCACGGCTCAACGCCGGCTCACGTAGGAATGTATACAGGCCTAGAAGGGAGGCTTAAAGAGGGCCGGGGTCGAAACATACTTTAAGCAGCGCAAGGTATAGCCGCGCGCTACACGTCCGGGCAGTACGCGGTCCGAAATTCGCCAAGATAGCCTTGAATTTCCGACACGACGACTCCTGAAGTATTGGGGCAAGAGAAAGTGTCACCCGCTCTCGCAGAGGTCGCGGCACCATCAATGCTGCCAGCGCAACTGCATCGGGGGCACGATCAACAATTTACCGGAAGGCGTTCTCGCTTGCCAATGGACGTCGTGCCGCATCGGGTCAAAGTGGCGGGCGCCGTATCGACGCAAACGTTCCTGAGACGTCCGGACACCAAGACCGACCCTGATTGAGCTCCAGCGCGTGCTGTACGCCGCCTTGACTGTGATACGCTGTGGTTGATAGCGGCGGTGACAAGCCGACCGGGGATCTGTTGCGTCCGTAGTAAGAGCATAGAGGAAAGCTGCCGTTGAGGAGTTGCGACGCGTCTCCTGCCACTGCGGCACAAGAGGACAGGCCGGGGGCAGCGGGAAGATCGCTCTGTTCGTTTCTGCCGACTACCCGGGCCGGCGTAAGGGGGAACCACCATTGGCGAGCAGTAGAGGTGAGGCGCCACGCGCAAGCATTAGCCGCCGCCGGTTTTTGGGCCTAACCGGGGCTGGGGCTGTGACGGCGGCACTACCGTCGGCCCTATCCGGGGGCGTCGCGGGCGAGGCGAGGGCCGCGACCGCTTTTCCGTATGGTTCAGCCATCCCGGCCAGGTTACGGATACCGGACTGTTTCGGGGCGCAGGTCGGACCGCACGGTTCGCGTAACCCCGGCGACGTGGCGGCGCTGAAAGCCTGCGGGTTCGCATGGACCCGGCTCGACATACCCTGGTCGAGCACCGAGAAGGGCGGCCCGGACGGGAAGACCAAGCACGTCTACGACTGGGCGTTCCTCGACAGCATGGTCAAGCTGGCCGAAGATGCCGGCTTGGGCGCGATCCTGATACTGAATTACGGCAACGCGCTCTACGACGACGCGAACGGGTACGGTGGTACCCCGCCCCGCACACCGGAGGCCTTCGAGGGGTTCGCCAGGTGGGCCGTGGAGACGATAAGAAAGTACAAGGGACGATGCGGCGGGCGGGTCGTCTTTGAAATCTGGAACGAGCCCAACGGGCAGCAGGCCTTCTGGCCCCTGCCCGACGAGCAGAGGTACGAACGCAACCCCGACGGCAGCTACGTCGTCAGGAACGGCCAGAAGGTGGAGCGCCCCTACACCGATACCATGCCCATCAGGGCCGCGCAGTTCGGACCCTTCCTGCTCCATGTCGCCCGCCGGATAAAGGAGGACGGGCAAGCGGCCCCGGCCACCGTGGCGGCCCCCGGCATGATCTCGCTGGACGACGCGTTCCTCGAGGACATCTTCCACGAGAGGGACGGCGCCGGCCGCACCTCGCTCGCCTACCTGGACGCCGTCTCGCTCCACCCCTACCGCAAGGGCCCGCCGGAGACCGTCGTCACGGGCAGCGTCGACACCCGCGGCGGCTACGGCAGTTCGGGGACGGCGACGACCCCCGGCAGCGGCGTGAGGGGTGTGATGAGCCCGCACAACCGCGCGACCAACCCCGAAGGACGCGACGTCAAACTCGTCGCCACCGAGTTCGGCTATTCCAACTACGTGCCAGATTCAGACCACCCCGTGGACTTCATGTACTGCACCTCCGAGGACCATCCGCGCCTCGCCGTGCGCACCCTCCTCATGCAGCTCGTGGCGGGCGTACCGCTTACCATCTGGTACGAGTGGGAGGACGCCGGCACCGACCCCAACGATCGGGAGCACCACCTGGGCATAGTGGACGCTTACGGCAACCCCAAGCCCGCCCACCAGGCGGTCAAGACCATGTTCTCCACCCTCAACAATTCCGAGTACGTGTCTCGTATGCAAGTCGGCGACCCCGCGACCGACTGGATGCTGCGGTTCCGCCGCGACGACGGCAGGACGCTCTACGCCCTGTGGACCACGGGCACGCCACGCTATATCCGGGTACGCACCAACAAAGCCGCCACGCGAACCACCATGAACGGCCAGACCGCGCGCGTTCGTGTGGCAAGCGACGGCACCATCAACTCCTACTTCCAGGCGAGCCCCCAGTACCTTCTGATAGACGCCTAGGATCTTGGCTCCGACCTACGGATCTTCCTGTGTACAAACCTCACTGCGAAATGCGGCCCACTCGGCTACTCCGGAGCGGCGCCGCTGCCGAGCGAGTACTTAGCAGAGCGCCCGCGCGTCGTAAACCGGCGCCCGGCGTTTCGCCGGACGTGTTTATCTCAAAAGCTGCAAGAGATAAAGTGGGTATGCCCAGCGAACGTCAAAGGGGAGGTGCGAGCTCATGACTTACGGTCACAGGAAGTCCTGGTAACGGCATCCGGTCCGACGGAGTCCTATGGAGTGGCGGACACGAAGCGTGACGGAAGGGGGTGAAGGTTTATGTTCTGCGATCACAGGAAGTCCTGGTGAGAGCGACTCGCGACGGAGGGTCAGCCAGCGGCGCGTGACTCCCAGGGGTTCGATATCCGTAAGCACTGGACCTCCGGGAAGGCGGATTGCGTTGTGCTGGTAGTTCGTGCGAGAATCCGCGCATGGACGGGTTCCGAAGCGT
>CAXTDD010000128.1:0-6644 GCA_964242955.1 uncultured Rubrobacteraceae bacterium
CATCGCCTCCGGGCACCCACGACGCCACGACGGTGTCTCCCTCGGCCGTCTCCGTCAGACGCACCGGGGGCGAGGACCCGTCCGTCGGGGCCGCGAACACATCCGCCGCCGGCCCGAGCCGCGACCAACTCCAGGCCACCCAGCTTCCGTCCGGCGAGACCTGCGCCCCGAAAAGAACCGGCACGGAGAGCAGCGTTTCGAGGTAACGATCGACGGCCAAGCCCACCTCCAAAAAGACGACGTCGAGTCTTGCAAACAGACCCCATCCTATCCGCCCCCTCCCGAAAGGAACAGTCGAGTACGCGGGAGACCCGCAGCAAGAGCCAAAAAAAGCTGAAAGCCGCTGTCAGGCGGCGCGCTGAAAGTGGAGGCCGAAGGCCGGAACGTGCTGAGAGCGAAGGCGAAGCCGGAGCGTGCTGACGAGCGGAGCCCGCAGGGCGTAGCGTGCGCGGTTCGCGAAGCGAACCGCTTAAAACGTCGGCGGGGTGTTGACGTAGACCGCCTCGACGGGCTCTTCGCCGGCCCACCAGCGGTGCGGGGTGGTGGATGGGAAGTAGAGGGTGTCTCCGGGGGTGACCCGGAACGTCCCCTGGTCTTTGAGCTCCACGAAGAGGTCGCCGGAGATCACGTAGATAAACTCCTCGCCGGTGTGGGAGTAGAAGCCTTCGCTCCCGGCCCCGGCCGGGACCCGGATGTACGAGGGGTCCATGACCTTCTCCCCCGAGGCCATCTCCTCGAAGCGCACGCCGTTATCCCACTGCATGACGGGACGGTCCGCGTTGCGGACGAGCGGGGTGGCCGCCTCCAGGTCTGCCCCGAAGAGCTCCCGCATGGTTACCCCGTAGGCCCCGGCCAGGCTCCGCAGCGAGGCGACCGAGGCCCCCGACCCGCCCCGCTCCAACGCCGAGATAAAGGAGATGGAGAGCCCCGTGGTCTCCGAGACCTCCTTGAGCGTCTTGTGCGCCTTGACCCGCAGTCGCCTGAGCCGCTCGCCCGGCGCCTCGGCCGGCGGGCGGCCGTTCGTCTCCCCATCCGCGGGTGCCGCGCCCATCTGCTTGCGGATGGCGGCGAAGTTCAGGCCCTCTAGCTTTCTGAGGCGTTTGATCTCCCGCAGCCGGCTCACGTCGGGCTCCGTGTAGACCCTGTAGCCCCGGTCGGTCCTGCGAGGCCGGATCAGGCGCTCCCTCTCCCACAACCTCAAGGTCTGTGGCGCAAGCCCTACGGCCTGCGATACCTCGCCTATGGAGAACCCGACCGAACCACTACTCGCCGCCACTCGACCTCCCGTTGGAATTACATGCGATCCAGACCCGGACCTGTCCCGGTACGTTCAACAATTATTGTAATCACGCGCCCGAAAAGCAAGCCGGCGCCTCCAGACAAAACCCGGCCGCGGACCCCGTTAACAGCAACCTTGCACGTTTATAGTAGCGTTGTTATAAGGTAGGAAAAGCACGTATTCCCCGAGCGAAAGGGAGCGGTATGGCGACGGTGGTGGGGGTACCGAAGGAGATAAAGGACATGGAGGGCCGCGTCTCCATGCAGCCCGACGGGGTCACGGAGCTCGTCCACCACGGCCACGAGGTCGTGGTGCAGTCCGGGGCCGGAAGGGGCGCCGGTTTCACCGACGAGGAGTACGAGGCCACCGGGGCGCGGTTGGTGGACGGGCCCGAGGAGGTCTTCGAGGCGGCCGACCTGATCGTGAAGGTCAAGGAGCCCGTCCCCGAGGAGTACGACCGTTTCAGGGATGGGCAGAAGCTCTTCACCTACCTGCACCTCGCGGCCGACAAGGGCCTCACGGAGTTCCTGATGGAGAAGAAGATCGACGCCATCGCTTACGAGACGGTCGAGTTTTCCGACGGCAGCCTGCCGCTCTTGACGCCGATGAGCGAGGTCGCCGGCAGGATGTCCGTGCAGGCCGCGGCCCACCATCTGGAGAGCCCCAACGGCGGGGCGGGGCTGTTGCTCGGCGGCGTGCCGGGGACCCCGGCGGCGAAGGTGACGATCATCGGCGGGGGCATCTCCGGCACCGAGGCGGCCAAGATAGCTCTCGGTATGCGGGCGATAGTGAGGGTGCTCGACATCAACCCCAAGAGGCTCGCGTATCTGTCGGACATCTTCGAGGGGCGGGTGGACCTCGTCATCCCCAACCGCGCCAGGACCGCCCAGTACGTCAGGGAGTCCGACGTGGTAATAGGGGCGGTGCTGGTGGCGGGTGCGAAGGCGCCGAAGCTGGTGAGCCGGGAGATGATCTCCTCGATGCGGGACGGCTCGGTGGTGGCGGACATCGCCATAGACCAGGGCGGCTGCTTCGAGACGAGCCGGCCGACGACGCACTCGGAGCCCACCTACGTGGAGGAGGGCGTGGTCCACTACTGCGTGGCGAACATACCGGGGGCGGTCGCCCGCACCTCGACGCTGGCGCTGACGAGCGTGACGTTGCCCTACCTCACCAGGATCGCGGACGAGGGCGTGGAGGGTGCCGTGGCGGCGGACCCGAACCTGGCGAAGGGGCTCTCCACGCTGGGCGGGAACCTCGTCCACGGGCCCACCGCCGAGGCCCACGGCCTGCCCTACACCGATCCGGAGAAGGTACTGAGTAAGGCGAGCTAGGCCGCGTCGCATACCCTCTTCGGTATTGATCGGGCGCAGCATGTAAGCTGCGGCCCAGGGGACTCGACGCCGATGAAAGGGGAAGCATGGCAGAGGCGACCGCCGGGGAGCGCACCAAGGGAGGGGAGAAGCAGCTTCAAGCCGGCCTGAAGCGGCGGCACATGACCATGATCTCGCTCGGCGGGATCATCGGCGCGGGCCTCTTCGTCGGGACGGGACCCATCCTCAACCAGGCGGGCCCGGCGACGATCCTCACGTACCTGCTCACCGGCGCGCTCCTGATCCTCATCATGCGGATGCTCGGCGAGATGGCGGTGGCCCAACCCTCCGTCGGATCGTTCTCCGACTACGGCCGGATGGCCCTGGGCAACTGGGCCGGGTTCGCCATCGGGTGGCTCTACTGGTACTTCTGGGCCATCATCGTGGGGTTCGAGGCGACGGTGGCCGCGGGTATTCTCGGGCAGTACGTCCCCGGGGTGCCGCCGTGGCTCATGGCCCTGGGGCTGGTCCTGTTGCTGACGGCGACCAATCTGTACTCCGTCGGGTCCTACGGGGAGTTCGAGTTCTGGTTCGCGGGGATAAAGATCGTGGCGATCCTGCTCTTCATAGGGCTTGGGGCTCTGTTCGTGATCGGACTCTGGCCCGGCGGGGGCGTCGGGGTCTCTAACCTTTACGCGGACGGCGGGTTCTTTCCCAACGGGCCGCTGGCGATGTTCAGCGGGGTGGCGACCGTCATCTTCGCGTTCGTGGGGGCCGAGATCGTGACGATAGCCGCCGCCGAGTCCGACGAGCCGGGGCGCAACGTGGCGCGGGCGACCAACGCGGTCATCTACCGCGTGCTCCTCTTCTACGTCATCTCCGTCTTCTTCGTCGCCTGCATCGTTCCGTGGAACACGAGCTTCACGGAGAACGTCGTCAAGAGCCCGTTCACCCTCGCCTTCGGCGAGATGGGCATCCCCTTCGCGCCGCTCATCATGAACTTCGTCGTCCTAACGGCCGTCCTCTCCGTACTCAACTCCAGTCTCTACACGACGAGCCGGATGCTCTTCGCGCTCACCCGCCACGACGACGCGCCCGGCTTTCTCACCAACACGACCCGGCGCGGCGTCCCGATCTGGGCGATCCTGGTCAGCACGATCTTCGCCTACGTCTCCGTCGCGATCTTCTACTTCTTCCCCGAAGAGGTCTTTACCTGGCTCATCAACGCCTCCGGCGCTATCGCGCTGTTCGTCTACCTCCTGATAGCCGTCTCCCAACTCGTGATGCGCCGCCGCCTGGAGCGCGAGAACCCCGAACTTCTCGAGTTGAAGATGTGGTTCTATCCGTGGCTGACGTACCTCTCGATCTTCGGCATCCTCGCCGTGCTCTTGGCGATGTTTTTTATAGAAGGACTGCGAGCCCAGATCATTGCGAGCCTCATCAGCCTCGGCGTCATCCTGATCGCCTACCTCCTGCGCCGCGCCCTCGGCCCGCCCGAGAGGGAACCTTCCGCGGTGATAAACGAGGAGACTACAGCCCGCGAGAACCGCTAGGGAAGGGGAACCTTCTTGACCCGATACGAACCCGCCGACTCCTTCTCGACCCCGCGTTTCTCGGACGTGCGCACGTTTATGCGCTTGCCCAACAACCAGGACCTCGAGAACGCCGACGCCGCCATCGTCGGGGCGCCGTTCGACACGGGCGCCACCTTCCGCGTCGGCGCCCGCTTCGGGCCCGAGGCGATCAGGAGCGTCTCCCACCTCCTGCGCCGCCACAACTCGGGCCTCGGCGTCACCATCTTCGACCACCTCTCCGTCATCGACCACGGCGACGTGCCGGTGGTTCCGGGCTTTATCGAGGAGAGCTATGGGAGGATCTCGGATGGCCTGGAGCCCATCCACCGTGCCGGCGTCGTCCCCATAGTCCTCGGCGGCGACCACTCCATCGCCCTGCCCGAGTTGCGCGCCGCGGCGGCCGTCCACGGACCTCTAGCCCTCGTCCAGTACGACTCCCACCCCGACACCTGGGACGCCTACTTCGGCCAGAGATATACTCACGGGACGCCGTTCCGCCGGGCCGTGGAAGAGGGACTATTGGATCCCTCACGTTCCATCCAGGTCGGGATGCGCGGCTCCATCTACGACGAACGCGACTGGGACGACGCGAAGGAGATGGGCTTCGACCTCGTACCGACGGACGAAGTACGGGATGTGGGAGTACCGGCCGTTATCCAGCGGGTGCGGGAGCGCGTCGGCGACGCGAAGGCCTACGTCTCTTTCGATATAGATTTCGTGGACCCGGCTTACGCTCCCGGCACCGGCACGCCGGAGATCGGGGGCTACACCAGCCGCGAGGCGCAGGAGTTCGTGCGGGGGCTTGCCGGCATCGAGATCGTCGGGTGCGACGTGGTCGAGGTCTGCCCGGCCTACGACGGACCGGGCCAGATCACGGCGCTCGTCGCCGCCAACGTCGCACACGATTTTCTTGGCCTGATAGCGCTGCAAGAGAAGAACCGGCGAACCTCGGAGGGCGACGGGGTCGCGTGGGAGCAAAGGATGAGGGGCCAGGGTACAACTTAGGGACACACCTGCATTGGAGGTAGGGATGATCAAGACCGAGATGATCGGGCAACTCTTCGTCGCCGGCGAATGGACGGACTCCGCCGCCTCCGGCGAGTCCTTCGACGTGACGAACCCCGCGAACGGCGACACGCTTGCCACGCTACCCGACGCCGGCCGCGAGGAGATGGAGCGGGCTATCGACGCCGCCGCGGCCGTCCAGCCGGGGTGGGCGGCGACGACCGCGCAGTACAGGGCCGGCATCATGCGCGAGGCCGCGAGGCTCATGCACGAGAGAAAAGAGCACCTCGCGACGGTGATGACGCTCGAGCAGGGCAAGCCGTTGGCCGAGAGCCGAGGCGAGATCGTCTACGCCGCATCGTTCATAGAGTGGTTCGCCGAGGAGGCCCGCCGGGTCTACGGCGACGTCGTGCCGGCGAGCTTCGCGGACAAGCGCATCGTGGTCATCAAGCGCCCGGTGGGCGTCACGGCGGCCATCACGCCGTGGAACTTCCCGGCGGCCATGATCACGCGCAAGCTCGGCCCCGCCCTGGCCGCCGGCTGCACGATGGTCATAAAGCCCTCGGAACTAACCCCGCTCTCGGCGCTCGAGCTGGCAAAGATCTTCGAGGAGGCCGGGCTGCCGAAGGGCGCCCTCTCGGTCATGGCCGGCCTGGACCCGGCGGCCATCACCGCCCCGATCATGGAGGACCGGCGCGTCCGCAAGCTCTCGTTCACGGGCTCGACAGAGGTCGGCAAGCTCCTGATGCGCCAGGCCTCGGACACGATGAAGCGTCTCTCTCTGGAGCTCGGCGGCCACGCCCCGTTCATAGTCTTCGACGACGCCGACGTCGACGCGGCCGTAGAAGGCGCCATCATCTCCAAGATGCGCAACATGGGCCAGACCTGCGTCTGCGCCAACCGCATCTTCGTCCAGCGCGGCATCCTGGATGAGTTCTCCGAAAAGCTGACCCGGAAGATGGCGTCCATGAAAGTTGGGGACGGCATGGAAGAAGGAATCGAGGTAGGACCCCTGATCGAGCCGAAGGCCATCGACAAGGTCGAGCGCCACGTCGCCGACGCCAAGGAGAAGGGCGCGACCGTGACTTTAGGGGGAGAGAAGCTGAACGGGTCGAACGGCTCCGCCAATGGCAACTTCTACCCACCTACGGTCCTGACAGGCGCCGACGACTCGATGCTCGTCGCGAAAGAGGAGACCTTCGGCCCGGTCGCGGCGATCATGCCATTCGAGACCGAAGAAGAGGTGATCCGCAGGGCCAACGACACGGTCTACGGCCTCGCCTCCTACTACTACACCCGCGATGTCGGGCGCGTCTTCCGCCTCGCGGAAGGCCTGGAGTACGGCATCATCGGCGCCAACGACGGATTGCCCTCGGTGGCGCAGGCGCCGTTCGGGGGCGTGAAGGAGTCCGGTGTCGGGCGCGAGGGCGGCCACCAGGGCATCGAGGAGTACCTGGACACCAAGTACGTCTC
>CAXTDD010000129.1:0-6639 GCA_964242955.1 uncultured Rubrobacteraceae bacterium
GGTTGAGCAGGGGGTAGGCCTTGCGGAAGACCTGGCCCATGTTGCCCGTCGCGGTGAGGTGATGGTTCATGCCGCCGTCCGTGACGACGAACTTTTTGCCCCGCATGTCCTTGACGTCGACGGCCCTGGTGATGTAGACGCCCGCGTCGGCCACGAGGTAGCGGCCGAGCTCGAACATGAAGCGGCAGCCGGTCAGGCGCGGGTCGGGCCGGTAGCTTGCCAGGAGCTCGCGGAAGCCATCGGCGAAGGTGTCGAGGTCGAACTCCGAGGTCTTCTCGAAGTACGGGACGCCGAAGCCGCCGCCGAAGTCGACCATCTGCAAGGGAGACCCGGAGGCGTCGGCCGCCTCCAGCGCTATCTGGAGGATGTTGCGGCAGTGCTCCAGAAGTGGGTCGACCTCGAAGACCTGGGTCGCCGTGTAGACGTGGACGCCGCGGAGGGTAAGCTCCGGGTGCGAGAGCGTCTTCTCTACCGCCTCGGCGAGGTCGGCCTGGTCCATGCCGAACTGGCCGACCGTGCCGCCCATGCGCATCCCGCTCCCCATGAGCTGGGCCGCGGGGTTGATCCTGAGCCCCACGCCGGCCGTCTTACCCATCCGCCCGGCGATGGTCGCGAGGCGTTCGATCTCGTTCAAGGACTCGACGTTTACCGCGAAGATTCCCTCCTCGACGGCGTGCTCGAGCTCCCCGTCCGTCTTGCCCGGCCCGGCGAAGACGATGTCGTGGGGCTCAAAACCGGCGGCCAGGGCCACGGCGAGTTCTCCCGAAGATGCTACTTCGGCCCCGGCCTCGCGTTCGCGGGCGATGAGCTGGCAGACGCCGAGGCTCGGGTTCGCCTTCAGGGAGAAAGAGACCTCGGTGCCGAGAGACTCGCGCACGCGGCTTACCCTTTGGGAGATCATCTCCCCGTGGTACAGGTAGAAGGGCGTCCCGTACTCTTTGGCTATCTCGCCTATCGGGATGCCGGCCGGGGCGAACTCCCCGTCGTCGGCGCCGCCGAAGCGGTCGGCCAGGTCGTGGGCCTTATCCGTTTGTGTAAGCACTGCTGATCCCCTTGCGGTCTATCTTGCCCGAACCCGTCTTCGGGAGCTCGTCCCTGACGATTATCTCCTTCGGAATCATATACGGCGGGCCGTTGTTTATGGCGTACTCCCGGATGGAGTCGAGCGCCCCGTCTCCGCCGCCGTCGCGTAAGGAGATCACGGCTATAACGTCCTGGCCGACGGCCGGGTTCTCGACCCCGAAGGCGCACGCCTCGTTGACGAGGCCCGAGGCTATGAGCAGGTTCTCGACCTCCTCGGGGCTCAGGCGGTAGCCCTGGTTCTTTATCATCGCGTCCTCGCGCCCGAGAAAGTACAAATACCCCTCCTCGTCCCGCGTGACGGTGTCCCCCGAATAGACGACCCGCTCGACGTCCAGCAACTCCGGCGGGGCCAGCGGGTTCGGACGGTAGGCCCTGTTCGTCGCCTCCTCGTTGCCCCAGTAGCCCATCGCCACCGTAGGCCCGCGGTGGACGAGTTCGCCGGGCTCGCCGGGGGCGGCCTCGCTGCCGTCCTTGGTTATGACCATGATCTCGGTGTTCGGGATGGCCTTGCCGATGCAGTTGCCCTGCTCGGGCGAGGAGCGGTGGATCTCCTCCGGCGCCAGGTACGTCGAGCGGAACGCCTCCGTGAGGCCGTACATCAGGAAGATCCTGGTCCCGGCTGGCTCGAGGACTCGTCTCAGCTCGTCCAGGTTCGCCTGGGGTATCCGGCCGCCGGTGTTGGCGAGGTAGCGCAGGTGGGTCATCGGGTTCTCGCGCAGCGACTTCGCGCCGCGCAGCAGCAGCGACCACAGCGGCGGTACGCCGGTCACGCCCGTGATCCCGTGCCGGCGCAACGCCTTCAAGAGGTCCCCGGGCAGCCTGGAACGCAACAGGTACAGCGTCGCACCGGCCCGCAAGGACGTCGTGAACTGGCTCATCCCGGCGTCGAAGTTCAGCGGCAGCGCCGAGAGGATGCGGTCCTCCGGCGTGTTCTCCAGGTAAGAGGAGACGATCTGGGCCCCCGCCACCACGTTGCGCTGGCTCGTCGCGACACCTTTGGGCATCCCCGTCGAGCCCGACGTGTACAGGATGGTCCCGAGGTCTATCTCGGAGACCCTGCGGTCCTCTTTCAGACCATCGCCCTTGAGCGCCCCGGCCACGTTCACGTAGGCTTTCGCGGCGCTTCCTTCGGGCTTCTCGCCCCGGTAGAACGCGGTTTCGACGGTCTTGGGTCGGAGCTCGTCCAGCTTGCTCGTGTCCCCGATCATGACGCGTATGTCGCAGTCGTCGGCGAGGTACTCGATCTGGGGCGCCTTGAAGAGCGGGTTGACGTTGACGTAGGCGGCGCCCACCCGAGAGGCCGCGAGCATCGCGACGATAGCCTCCCACGACTTCTCGACGAGCACCCCGACCCTGTCGCCCTTGCCCACGCCGGCGTCCAGGAGCGCGGCGCCCAGGGAAGAACTCTCCCTCTCCAGGTCCTCGTAAGAGTACTCGGCGTCGCCGTCCACGACCGCCGCTTTCCTGGGGTCGCGTTCGACCGCGTTGTGGAGGAGGTCGTGGAGGGTGAATTCCGGACGCGGCATCAGGCTGCCTTGCCCTCCACCAGGGTGGCGATGGCGTCCACGGAGCCGAAGTTCTCTTCGTCGAACTCGTCGTCCTCGACCATGATGTCGAACTCGTCTTCGAGGAACGTCACGAGCTCGACCGTCTGCAGCGAGGTCATGACGCCGTTATCGATGAGGGGCTCGTCGTTGGCGACGTCGCGCCCGCCCGTCACGTTCTCCTGCAGCCAGCCGCGGATCGCGGCCCTCGCCTCTCCGTTGCTTGCGACCATGTCGTCTTCTCCTATCCGATCTCTCCGAGACAGAAGCCTGCTCCACCGTCACCGGGGTTCCGGCCCCACCCGCTTTTTCCTCTGCAGAACCTTGTTGCCCGCGGGAATTTGCCTCTGTCTGGATTCAAAAGGCAGAGTGTAATGGAAGGCCGGGGCAAAATCCAAGCCGCAGCTCCCGCGTCCGCGCTCGCGTCGCGTGCCCCGAAAACGCCTAAAGCCGGCACGGGTAGACGCCCGGGAGCGGCGGTTGCGGACCCCTCCGACCCGGCTTGACGGGAACCCCGCGCTCCACAATAATGCCAATTCATGGAGACCACGAACGTTTCGTCGGGTCCTTCCGCGTCTTCGTACTCGCCGGGAATACCAGCCTACGGGCCGCGACGGGAGCCCCGCGCGTGATAGGTGCGGCCGGCAAGGGGTCCTCCGTTCGGCAGCGGATGGGCGAGAGGTTCAGGGAGGTCTTCGGTGCGGACCTGCGCTCGATCGCCGCCCTGCGGGTCGCGCTGGCGGTGCTGGTGCTCGTCGACCTCGCGGTGCGGGCCACCGACCTGACCGCCCACTACACCGACGCCGGGGTGCTGCCGCGCTCCGCCGTCGTGGAGAACCCGGGGTTGTTGAGCCCCTACTCTTTCTCGCTGAACTTGATGGGTGGGATCATGCCGTTCCAGGCGCTGCTTTTCGGCGCCGCGGCGCTCGCGGCCCTGGCGATGCTCGTCGGATACCGCACGCGCCCGGCGACCCTCGTCGTGTGGCTGATGGTGCTCTCGATCCACCACCGCAACATGCTCGCCATCAACGGCGGTGACATCCTCCTTCAACTCCTGCTCTTCTGGAGCCTCTTTCTGCCGCTCGGGGCCACATGGTCGGTCGACCGCGCGCGCTCGACGGCCCGGCCGGACGCCCCCGGGCTCTCCACGCGGTTCTTCTCGGCGGCGACGGTCGCCTTTATCATGCAGATCGCCCTGATGTACTGGTTCACCGCCCTCCTGAAGACGGGCGACGACTGGCGCGTGACGGGCGATGCGATCTTCTACGCGCTGAGCAACGATCAGCTGAGCACCCGGATCGGCTCTTACCTGCTCGACTTCCCCGCGCTCCTCCAGGCGCTCACGTTCGGCACGCTCGCGTTCGAGGCCCTGGGGCCGTTCCTGCTGTTCTGCCCGTTCTTCTTCGGCCCAACCAGGACCGCGGTCGTGGCGGCCTTCGTGGGCCTCCACGTCGGCATCTGGACCACGATGGAGGTCGGGCTGTTCCCCTTCATCAGTGCCCTGTGCATGGTCTTCTTCCTCCCGGCCTGGTTCTGGGATAGCTTCCTTCCGAAGATCCCCGGCCTGGGGGCCATCGGACGCCGCCTGCAACCTCCCGGGACCCGGTCATCCGTCTCCAACCCGACAGACGATCAGGGGGCGGACGAAACAGCGGGGACCCGGCCGGTCGTGTTGCGGTCTTCGCCCGTGGTCAACCTGGCCGCGCTCTTCTTCCTTTGCTACGTCTTTGCCTGGAACGTCACGACGGTCACGCCGGTCTCGATGCCGGCGCCGGCCTACCCGATAGGCCCCTTCCTCGGGGTGTACCAGAACTGGGTGATGTTCGCACCCGATCCCCCCAAAGACGACGGCTGGTGGGTCGTTCCCGGGGAGCTGCGGGGCGGGCGAGAGGTGGACCTCATGTCCGTCGTCCGCGACGATTACGGCCTGCGCGGGGTCTCTTACGAGAAGCCGGACAGCGTCATCGCCACCTACAACAACAACGAGCACTGGCACAAGTACCTGGAGTACATCACCACCCTGGAGTACACCGAGACCCCGGAGGAACTCTCCCAACTGCGCGCCGACCAGCGCGAGCAGCGCGGGAACTTCGCCGGCTACCTCTGCCGGGCGTGGAACGAACGCCACGCGGGCGACGAGACGCTGGAGGACCTCCGGATAATCTACATGCGCGAGGAGACCCCGGCCGACCGCCGGCCCGCCGGCAAAGCCGAGAAGGTGGTCCTGCAGGAGCACGGGTGTTCGTAGCGGGGTGCCGCGGGTAGGCGGGATCTCCGCACCAGATAGGCCGGGGAGCGGCCAGCAGGCGCGTAGGAGTGGTGTTTCGGAAGATTTCTGCGGGCGTACGGTTGAAGAACCCGCGCTCCGGCGCGATAATTGGACGCCGTAAGTCGTCGCGGCCCGCAAAGCATGGGTGGCGAACGCCGAAGCCGCAGGAGGGGCGGGTACTTGAAAGAGATCAGCAGAGAGGGTGGGCCGCAGCCCATCCGAAGAGCCGACCGTAGGAAAGCGGCGAATAGCAAGCCACCGCGCAGCCGCAAGGCGCGCAGCCGTGGCCAGCGTTCGCGATACGCCCGCAGGCGCGGGGCGCTTGTCGTCGCCGCCGTCGTGGGCGTGCTCTTGCTCGGGTTCCTGGCGGTCGGCCTGCTCTCCGGAGACGACGACATCCAGCGCGGCGTCCGGATCGGGGACGTCGACGTCGGCGGGATGGGCAAGCAGGAGGCCCGCGCGGCCGTCGAGAAGAGCGCCGCCACGACGTTCGAAGAGATCTCCTTCGGCGAGGGTTCCGACGCCGTTACCATGAAGGGCGAGGACCTCGGCGTGAAGACGAACGCCGGGGCGGCCGTGGACGAGGCCTACTCCGTCGGGCGCAGCGGCGGCCCCTTCCAGCGCCTCTCGGACAATTTGGGCTCGTACTTCGGCGGCACACAGGTAGGCCTGACGGCCGGCTACGACGAGAAGGCCGCGGGCGGCGCCCTCGACAGGCTCGCCCAGGACTTCAACAAAGACCCCAAAGACGCCACCTTCTCCGTCACCGACGGCGGCAAAGTCGAGGTGGAGGAGGCTGCGAACGGCCGGGCGCTCGACAAAGAGGCGACGCTCGCCAACCTGGAGGGGTCCCTCAAGAACATGAGTGGCCGGGTGCCGCTCGCGGAGGGGCCTGCGCCCAAACCCGAGATCACCACGGCGGAGATCCAGGAGAGCAAGCCCGAGGCGGTCATCGGGAAGTACCAGACGGACTTTCTCTGGGACTCCAACCCCAACAGGCAGTCGAACATGAAGCTCGCCGCCGAGTCCGTGGACAACACGGTCGTGAAACCCGGCGGGGTCTTCTCGTTCAACGATCACGCGGCCAAGCTGGACTACAAGGAGGCCAAGACCTTCTCCAACGGCGGCGTCGGCGTGGACAACGGGGGCGGGCTGTGCCAGGTCTCATCGACCCTGTACATGGCGGCCCAGTACGCGGGCCTGGAGATAGAGGAGCGCCACCCGCATTACGCGGTCCTGCCCTACATAAAGCCGGGCTTCGACGCGACGGTGTGGTTCGGCGACGAGTACGGCTACGGCGTGCAGGACATGAAGTTCAGGAACACCACCGACGCCCCCATCCTCATCCGCGAGTGGGTGGACGACGAAGGCTACCTGAACGCCCAGATCCTCGGCGAGCCCACCGGCAAGAAGGTCGAGCTCACGACGGAGAAGATCTTCGAGGACACCACCCGCGGCATCCGGTGGGACACGTACAAGAAGGTCACGGAGGACGGGAAGGTAACCTTCGACGACCTCCTGCACACCTACACCTACTCCTACAACCCGCCCATACCCGACGACGCGCCGCACTACAAGACCGAGGCCCCGCGGGTGGCGGGCTGGGACGATCCCGGCAACACCACCGGCTGGGCGGAAGTGCCGGAGTAGGGAAGAGCAGGAGAGTGGCCCACATCCCGTCGAGGTCTCGTTGAGCCTCCTCTCCCCCCGAAAGAAGCTTTTCGACAGGAGCGCCCGCCGCCG
>CAXTDD010000130.1:0-6617 GCA_964242955.1 uncultured Rubrobacteraceae bacterium
AACTCGAGCTCCTTGTGGAACACGAAGAGCACGGCGAGCACGACCAGGGCGAGGGCCGAGATCAGAGCGATGTCCGAAGGTGTTATGCCGAGGATGTTGCCGAAAAGCATGTGCGAGAAGTCCCTGAAAGAATCCGCGGTGCTCATCAAGAGGACACCGAGGGCGAACATGCCGGTGAACGTGATACCGATGGCCGTGTCTTCCCTGACCGTGCCCCGCCGCGAGAGCCACCCGATGCCGAGCGCCGTCGCCACGCCCGCGACCACCGCCCCGCCGAGCAGGTTCAGGCCGAGCAGGTACGCGGCGACGAGCCCGGGAAGCACGGTGTGCGCCAGGGCGTCCCCGATAAACGCCATGTTCCGCAGGACGACGTACACCCCGAGCACCGCGCACGTGACGCCCACGAGCACGGCCGCCAAAAGGCCGGTACGCATGAAGGAGAACTGCAGCGGCTCCAGCAGCCAGCCCACTAAACCACCGCCTCCCGTCCGACCGCGAGCCCGACAAAATCTCCCGGCTCCGGGCCTACCTCGCGGCCATCCCTGAGGTAGAGTGCGCCGTCGAACTCGGACTCCAGGCTCGCGAGGTCGTGGGTGGCCACCACCACGGTCGCTCCGCGGCTTCGAAGGCCTGCGAGGACTTCGGATACGGTCTCGCGCGTGGCGGCGTCGACGGCGTTGAGGGGTTCGTCGAGCAAGAGCAGGTCACCCTCCTGGACGAGCGCGCGGGCGAGGAGCGCCCGCTGCTGCTGGCCGCCGGAGAGTTGCCCGACCTGGCGCTCCGCCAACGGGGCGAGCCCGAGCCTCTCCAGCACGTCGGCCACGATCTTCCCGTCTTTGCGGCCCGGTCGGGTGAGCCAGCCGAGATGGACGTAGCGGCCGGACATCACGAGCCGGCGGACGCTGATCGGGAACCTCCAATCCACCTCGCCGCGCTGCGGCAGGTAGGCGACCCCGTGGTGGCAGGCGCCCACCGCGTTGCCGTAGACGCGTATCTCCCCCGATCGCACCGGCAACAGGCCGGCGACGGCCTTGAGCAGCGTGGACTTGCCGGAGCCGTTCGGGCCAACGAGCGCCACCCGCACCCCCGCCGGGACGCTCAGGTCGATCTCCTGTAGCGCGAGACCGGCGGTGCCGGGGTAGCCGGCGCCCACGGAGCGGGCCAGGAGCGCCGGGGCGCCGGGAGCGGGGCCAGCGTGCCGCCTCCGGCCGTAGGGGAGGACCGGGCCGCCCACTACCCGAGCGCCTCCGCCATGGTCGAGGCGTTGTAGCGCACCATCTTGATATACGTGCTACCTTCGCTACCCGGCTCGCCCAGCGCGTCGGTGTAGAGCGTCGGGGCCAACTCCACGCCCGCCTCGTCGGCTATGCTCTCCATCACGGTCGGGTTCGATACGTTCTCGACGAAGATCGCCGGCACCCCGGATTGTTCTATCTCCCCGACCAGCCCGGCGGTCTCGCCGGCCGAGGGGTCGGAGGTCTCCGTCGAAATCGAGGCGAGCGCCGTGTCCACCCCGAAGTCGTAGCGCTGGGCGAAGTAGCCGAAGGTGTCGTGGGAGGTAAAGAGCGTGCGGTTGCTGTCGGGTATGGAGTCCACCCGCTCCTGCACGTCCGCGTCGAGCTGTTCGAGTTGCGCCATGTACTCGTCGGCGTTCCGCTCGTAGGTTTCGGCGTCGTCAGGGTCGGCCTCGGCGAGGGCGTCGCGGATCGACCCGACCATCACGACCGCGTTGGTCGGGTCGTGCCAGACGTGCGGGTCGAACTCGCCGTGCTCGTCGGCGTGCTCTTCCTCGGCACCGTGTTCCTCTTCTGCTACGGGCATGGGGTCGATATCCTCCGTCACCGCCACGCGCTCGGCCTCCGAGCCGGAGGACTCGTAGAGGTCGTCGAGCCAGGTCTCGAACCCCAGGCCGTTCTCGAAGACGACGTCGGCGTCGGAGATCGTGGCGTTGTCCGATGGCGCGGGCTCGAAGGTGTGGGCGTCGCCGTTGGGCCCGACCAGCGTAACGAGTTCGACCTCGCTCCCGCCGACGTTCTGGACCAGATCCCCCAGGATGCTGTACGTCGCGACCACCCTGAGAGGTCCATCGCCGGGGGCGACCTGTTGGCCCGCGGACGTTCCACAGCCGAAGATGAGAGCCAGCACGAACAACACCGGCAGCGCGGGCTTGAGCCTACCGAACATCTTTTCTCCGATCCCTCTTGATGAACCCCATACCGCCACCACCCATCCGTCACGTGCCGCCACAGCCACCACGAAATGATACGGCCTTATCATATAATATGAAACTGCATTATCGTCAAGGACGAGATTGCCCGGTACTTCGGAGCTGTTGGGCCTGTCGGTGGGCGGTCGTCCGGTTCGTGGGCGTGGGGCGGCAGTTCGGTCGGGTCGAAGAGGGGCTTGTGTCTGGTATGATCGGGGTGTTATGAGCATGCCGCAGAAGTTGGAAGAGATAGTCGCCGAGTTCGGCGAGGCGCCGGCGTCGTTCCGGCTGCCGATGTTGCTCGAGTACTCCAAGAAGGTGCCGCCGTTGCCGGAGTATCTGGAGAAGCACCGGGAGAACATGGAGCAGGTACACGAGTGCCAGACGCCGTTCTTTTTGGCGGAGGAGGTAGACGACGCTGGACGGGTCTCCCTCTTCTTCGACGCGCCGCAGGAGGCGCCCACCACGCGCAGCTTCGCCGGGGTGTTGCACGAGGGGTTGGACGGGCTCACGGTGGACGAGATCCTGGCTACGCCGGACGACTTCTACACCAAGATGGGGTTGTCCGAGGTGATCTCACCCTTGAGGTTGCGGGGGATATCCGCGATCCTGTGGCGCCTCAAGCGTCGCATGAAGACCCGGCTCGAAGCCCGCAAGGCCGGTTAGACGAACCCCCGCCGGGTGAGGAAGGCCACGCCTTGATCGGCAAGATACTCGTCGGTGTCATCCGGCTCTACCAGAGGTTCGTTTCTCCACTCTTCCCCCCGTCCTGCCGCTTCACCCCGAACTGCTCCCGGTACGCCATCGAGGCGATGCGCAAACACGGCCCGATCAAAGGCGGCCTGCTCACGACCTGGCGCGTCCTCCGCTGCAACCCGTTCGGCAAAGGCGGCCACGACCCCGTCCCCTGAACATCGCTGCGCAGATCGCTGTTATTGATTCTGTATTAGCAGAAACCCTGCTGGGACGCATGGTATATTTTCGTCGTGGGCAAGGTGCGTCAGACGAGGCAGCGGAACGCCATTCTCGAGGAGATCCGGCATGCCGACGGGCCGTTGTCGATCTCCGAGATCCACGCGCGGGCCGGCGAGGAGGTGCCGCGCCTCGGGATAGCCACCGTCTACCGGACGGTAAAGGCGCTGCGCGCGGGAGGTGAGATCGTAACGGTCGACCTGCCCGGCGAGGAGCCCCGCTACGAGGCCGCCGACATTGGACACCACCACCACTTCCGTTGCCGCGTGTGCGAACGCACCTTCGACCTCGGCGTGTGCCCCGTCGGCCTGCCCGAGGGCACGATGCTTCCCGGCGGATACGAGGTGGAGGACCACAGCCTGACGCTCTACGGCCGCTGCGCGGCCTGCGTCGCCTGAAGGCTACAGGTTTCAGGCTACAGGTGTCAGGGGTAGGGTGCGCGAACCGGAATCCGGAAGTCGTGACCCATGCTGGCCTGAGAGCGGCGTGGCCGCAGACTCTTCTCTCCACCATCCCTGAAGCCTGAAACCTGTAGCCTGATGCCTCCTGGTAAGCGGCCCGGAGGAAACAGCGGCCACGCCTGGGCTTCTTGTAGATATATGCTACTATTTGACACGTTCGAAGGCCTTTTTAGAGTAGTTCGTAGAACCTCCGGAGGATGATGAAGAGTTTTATGGCGCGGCCCCTCGAGGTCGAGCGGAGATGGTACGTCGTCGACGCGGAGGGCAAGACCCTCGGGCGGCTATCGACCGAGATCGCGCGCGTGCTGCGCGGCAAGCATAAGGCGCAGTATACGCCGCACGTGGACGTGGGAGATTTCGTGGTCGTGGTGAACGCCGACAGGGTGGTCGTCACGGGCAGGAAGGCCGAGCAGAAGGTCTACCGCAGGCATTCGGGGTATCCGGGCGGGATGAAGGAGACCTCCTACGCGCAGATGATGTCGCGCAAGCCGACGGAGGTCTTGCGCAAGGCTGTTTACGGGATGATGCCCAAGAGCCGGCTTGCCCGCCAGCAGTTCAAGAAGTTGAAGATCTACGCCGGTCCCGAGCACCCGCATGGTGCCCAGGACCCGCAGACGCTCGAGGTGGGATAAATGGCTGAAGCCCTTTACACGGGAACGGGAAGGCGCAAGACCGCGGTCGCCAGGGTGCGGCTGTTGGCCGGGGACGGCAAGATCACGGTGAACGGCCGCAACCTGGCCGAGTTCTTCCCCCGCCCGACCTACCAGATGGCCGTGAAGTCTCCGCTGGAGCTTCTGGGCACCGCGGGCAACTACGACGTCGTCGCCAAGATAGAGGGCGGCGGCCTCACCGGGCAGGCCGAAGCCCTGCGCCACGGCATAGCCAGGGCTCTGGCCGAGGAGTCCCAGGAGTCGCGCGGCGAGCTCAAGGCCGCCGGGATGCTCACCAGGGACGATAGGGCCGTCGAGCGCAAGAAGTACGGCCTCAAGAAGGCCCGCAAGCGCCCGCAGTTCTCCAAGCGCTAACAGCGCCGAAGCGAGAGACGACCTACCCGGCGAGCCCTTCCCATAATCCGGAAGGGCTCGCTCGCGCTTAGAGGGAGGCCGCGTGGAAACCGAGGAGAAAAGGTCGTCCGTGGCCTACGAGGCGTTCGACGCGGGCCCGCACCTATCCGGGGTGGTCGGGATCTGCCGCTCGCTCGAATGGGACAACTTCCGCTACGACCCGGTTTTCACCCGCAGATCTCTCACCGCGCCCGGGGTGACGACGATGGTCGCCGTGGCACGTGATACCGACGAGGTCGTCGGGTTCGCCCAGGTCTTCGGCGACGGCGTTTTCCAGGCGCATCTCGGCCTGCTCGCGGTAGACCGGAAGTGGCGTCGCTGGGGCATCGGCAAGGGGCTCGTAGATGAAGCTTTCGCGAGGACGGGGGCCGAACGTATGGACCTGATCGCTTCGGACGAGAGCCTCGAGTTCTACAGGTCGTTCGCGCACAGGGAGCAGGTCGGGTTCAGGATCTACACCGGAAACTCAGGGGAGGAAGGCTGAAAGAAGGGACCATAAGTTTCGGCACCGACGGCGTGCGCGGCGTCGCCAACCGCGACCTGACGCCCGAAGACGCCCTGCGCCTCGGTCTGGCCGCGGCCCGCGTCTTCGGCGGACCCATCCTGGTCGGACGGGACACCAGGCTCTCGGGCGGGATGCTCTCCGGAGCCCTGGCGGCCGGCCTCTCGGCAGCAGGCGCGCGCGTCGTGGACCTCGGCGTCATCCCGACGCCGGGTGTGGCCGCGCTCGCACCCGGGCTCGGGGCGACGGCCGCCGCGGTCGTCAGCGCGTCGCACAATCCGTACCCGGACAACGGCATCAAGTTCTTCTCCGGCGAAGGACGCAAGCTGCCGCTCGACACGGAGCGGGAGATCGAGGGTCTCATTGGGTCGGACGGCGCGCGCCCGACCGGAGCCGGGGTCGGAGCCGTCGAGACCCTCGACAATGCCGCCGGCACGTACGTCGGGGAGGCGCTGCAGCGGTTGCGCCCGCGGGCCGCAGGGCTGAGGGTCCTGCTCGACTGCGCCAACGGCGCGGCGTACAAAGCCGCGCCCGACGCGTTCGGCCGTCTCGGCGCAGAAGTCACGGTGGTCGGGGCCGAGCCGAACGGCACGAACATAAACGAGGGCTGCGGGTCCACCAACGTCCACAGGCTCGACGCTTCTGGCCACGACGTTGCGTTCGCCTTCGACGGGGATGCCGACAGGGTGCTCGCCGTGGACGAGAACGGCAGCGTGGTGGACGGGGACAAGATCCTCGCCGTCCTCGCCCGCAATTTCAAGGAGCGCGGGTCTTTGGGCGGTGGCGTCGTCGTCACCGTGATGAGCAACCTCGGCTTCTTCAAGGCGATGGACGCTGTGGGCGTTCCCTACGTCGTTACGCCGGTTGGGGATAGGCACGTGGCCGAAGAGATGCTCCGGACGGGCGCCTCCGTCGGCGGAGAGCAGTCGGGGCACGTTATCCTCTCCGAGCACGCCACGACGGGCGACGGGCTCGTTACGGCGCTCGCGCTGTTGGACGTGATGGTCCGCAGCGGCAGGCCGCTCTCGGAGCTTGCCGGGGTCATGGAGGTCTATCCCCAGAAGCTCGTAAACGTCGCCGTGGGCGGGGCGGCCTCCGCCAAGACGGTCGCCGCGTCGGGCGTCGTGGAAGGGGCGGTGGCCGCGGCGGAGGCCAGGCTCGGCGACGAGGGACGCATATTGCTGAGGCCCAGCGGGACGGAGCCCGTGGTGCGGGTGATGGTGGAGCACGAGGACGAGTCGGTGTGCCGGGAGGTCTGCGGGGAGGTCGCGCGGGTCGTCGAGGCCGCCGGGAGGGAGGAAGCTTGAGGTTCGTCGGTTGCGCGCTGGCCTGGAGGCCCGGCGAGGCGCGGGAGAAAGAGTCTTGCCTGGTCGTCATGGACGAGCGGGGGAGCATCATCGCCAACACCTTCG
>CAXTDD010000131.1:0-4761 GCA_964242955.1 uncultured Rubrobacteraceae bacterium
GCGATGCCGAGGTTGGGGGCGAAGACGGCCTCGACCTTGCCGGCGGCCTGGCTCTGGATCAGGCCGGGTAGGTCGTCGTAGATCCTGCCGCTCTCGATGCGCTCGTAGATGACGTCGATCCTGCGCCCGCTCTCCCGGTGGACGAGGTAGCCGCCCCGGTCCAGCTCGACGTCCCGCCGGCCGGCGAGGATCGCCCCGTGCTCGCGGGCGAAGACGTTGTGGTCGAGAAAGTACCTGTCGTCGTAGCCGACGGAGAGGATGGCTATGGTCGGATCTTCTTTCGGCGAAGCCGCCCGCAAGACCTCCCCAAAGCGCCCCATCAGATCGTCGAGCGGCCTGACGCCGAGCGCCGCGTAGGACTCGGGCAGTACCTCGGCCGTCCTGGCCCGCAGCAGGTGCATCGGCTCGATGCCGACGGGCATCTTGGCGTTGTCCTCGATGATGAGGTACTCCCAGCCGCCGGCCTCCCCTGACTCGACGGCCACTACGTCGAGGCCCATCTGCCGGTTCGGCACGCTCCCGAACCGGGTCGGGATGGACCCGTCGTAGAGCGTGCTGCTCGCCAGGATCTCCCCCGGCACGACCTCGTCTTTGCCCGCCTCCAACCGCCGCAGCCACTCGTTGATGGCGAGCATCCGCTGCGCAAGCCCCCGCTCCAGCACCTCCCAGTTCGCCGCGGGTACGACGCGGGGTACGTAGTCCGTCGGGTAAGTCTTATCCTCACGATCCGGGATGCCGAGATCCCGCTGCACGTCAAGCAACCGCCCGTGGGCGCGGCCCACCCGCCGCTCCCACTCCACGGCCCCCATCCTACCCATTTCATCAAGCACGGCCCCGTAGTGGGAGTACGGCTCTCCATTCCGGTCAAAGACCTCATTGGGGCCGGACAATTGACGGTCGAAGGTTATGGGGCTGTCAGCCATCAGCTTTCAGCCTTCAGCTTTTTGTCGGGTGGCGTCGCCTTTGCCGAGAACGTGGGTTTCATCTGGCAGATAGTAGCGGTTACGCTCGTCGGTTGCCGACCCCGAAGGTTTGCTGACGGCTGATCGCTGAAAGCTGACCGCTCTTCATCCGAACACTCCGACGAGGGCGCAGGGGAGGCCGAGCATGAAAGAGAGGGAGAAGGTTATGGCGAAGAACACGTTGTGTTCGGAGACGTAGGAGTAGAGGCGTTTGTAGTGAAGCATCAGGAGGGCGGACGGGATGGAGATCCCGGCCATAAGCACCGCCATCACGCGGACGGTGTTGAGCGGCCCGAGCTTCCGGCTCACCCCATCCGGGTTGAGTAACAGGAGCCCGAACCAGTCCGCCGTCAACATGAGCGAGAGGCAGAAGACCGCGAGCAACCCGACGAACACCGGGCGCGGCAAGAGCGGACCGCGGACCGGGGCGTCGAGGCTCCCGTCATCTTCGTCGAAGAACTTTTTCGGGTGTCCGCCGAAAGGCTTCGGCCACTTCCTTGTGCTCTTCATGGTCCGGGTAATGGTAGCCCATGCATGCTGGCAGCGCTCTCTCCCGTTTAGGATCGCTACTTGCGGACGAAGCCGCCTTCGGAGTGGATAGTCTGGCCGGTGATCCAGGCCGCCTCGTCGCCGGCGAGGAAGGCCACCAGCCGCGCCGCGTCTTCGGGCTGACCGATCCTGCCGGTCGGGAACTTCGGCAGGATCTCCCACTCCAACTCTTCGGTCATCCAGCCGGTGTCCGTTGGCCCCGGGTTGACAGCGTTAACCGTGATGCCTTTGTGACCGACCCCGGCCGCGAGCGACCGCGTGAAGGCCTCGATGGCCCCCTTGGTGATGACGTAGGCCAGCTCGTCCTCCATCGGTCCCAGGGACTGGCCCGAGCTGAAGTTCAAGATCCTGCCGCCCGGACCGCCAGGATACCGCCTGGCGAACAGCACGCTGAGAAGCGCCATCGCCCGCACGTTGACGGCGTAGTGGGCGTCGAGGGAGCTCGCGTCGAGCGCCTCGTAGCCGTCGCGCCCGGAGTGGGCGGCGCAGTTCACCAGGATGGAGGGCGCTCCGAGCCTCTCCGCCGCCGCGTCGAGTAGGATCTCGGGCGATTCGGGGAGGGAGAGATCCACCTCCACCGTCTCGGCCCGAACACCCACCGCCCGCAACTCCCCGGCGAGGCTCGCCGGTTCGTCCTCGTCCGAGCCCCCCGGCGTCTCGCGGTCGTATGCCCCCCAGTACGAGAGCACGACGTCGGCCCCACGCGCGGCCAGAGCCCGGCAGACGGCGGCACCTATTCCCCTACGACGTCCGACGCCGGTGACGAGGGCCACGCGCCCGCGCAGCTCTCCGGGGCGGGCGGGCCCCACCGCAAGAGAACTTCGGGTTTCTGACATGGTTTTGCTCCCTGGGGTCGGTGTCAGCTAGATCAGCTCCCCTCTAGCCACCATCTGGACCTTGCCGCCGACGGATACGTCTATCCCGCTGTCCGTCCTCTCGGCTTGCAGGTACAGGAGGGATGGGCGCTGGATCTCATACCCCTGTTCCGCGCGGATATCTATGGGTCTGTCTCCGAAGTAGCGGTGCTCGACGAGGTATCCGGCCAGGCAGCCGGCGGCGCTGCCGGTGGCGGCGTCTTCGGGGACGCCGTGGCCCTCGGCGAACATGCGGGCGGCGAGGTCGTTGCCCTCTTCGTGCGCCTCGGGGCAGAACGCGTAGACGTTCTTGGCTTCGGTGTGCCGGATCAACTCGAAGTAACTTTCGCGGTCCACCCGGCAGCGCTTCAGGGCGCCGAGGCCCTTGAGCGGGACGATGATGGCCGGGAGGCCCGTCGAGACCTCCTGGACCGGGTGGCGGTCGTCGAGGTCTTTCACTTCGAGGCCGAGGACGCGGGCTAGGCGGGCGGGGTCGAGCTTCTGGCCGAAGGTCGGGGGGAGTTGGCGCATGCGGAGGATCTCGCCGTAGTCCACCGGGATCTTCCCGGCTTTCAGGTTGAGGACGAGGCGTCCGACGGGTTCGGCCAGCATTTCGTGCCGGATCACGTACGCAGTCCCGAGCGTCGGATGGCCCGCAAACGGAACCTCCCCATCCGGCGTAAAGATGCGCACGTCGTAGCCCCCGTCCCGCTCCTCTTCGGAGAGGATGAAGGTCGTCTCGGAGTAGTTCATCTCCAGGGCTATCTTCTGGAGTACCTCGTCGGACAGGCCGGCCGCGCCACGGACGACGGCGAGCTGGTTTCCGGCGTACTTTTCCTCGGCGAAGACGTCCACTATGGAGAAGGTGGGGTTCACGGGCCGCTCCTATCCGTAGTCCGGGTCGCTCATGGACATCCGCATGACGCCTATGAACATCTTGAAGGCCGTCGGGTAATCCTCATGCGTCCAGGTGACGCGCCGGTCATCGACGCGTTCGAGTTGCGGAAAGAACATGACGCCCGCCGCCGTGCTCGCGGTGGCGAACTCGACGGTGAACGTGTAGGGCGGTTCGGGCGTATAGGGTGCGAGGTTTTCTACGTTCGAGATCGCGGCCCCCGCCGATTCGCGGAGGCGCCCGAGGGCCACGTTCGGGTGCAGGCACCGGGCCGTGTAACGGTCCACGGCCGTCTTTACCCGGGCTGTCCGCACGCCGGTGTAGAGGGATTCGGCCTCGGCGCACGTCAGGTCGTCTCCGGTGACGAGGCCGACGGGGATGCCGGAGGCGCCCGCGAGGGTCGCGTTCATGCGGGCCTCGCTGCACGGCTCGCCGTTGAGCTCGACGGACGAGACCGCGATGGGCGTGTTGAAGGTGTGGCTCAGGACGCCCTCGGCACCCGCGCGGGCGTGGTAGCCGACGAAGAAGGCGACGTCCGCCTCCTCGAAGCCCTGCATCATCGAGAGCGGTTTGCGCGAGCCGACGATGAGTTCCGCCCGTTCGTCCAGCTCTTCGATGAGGACGTTTCTCATGCCGTCGTGGGCCTCGTTGACCAAGAACTCCTTGGCGCCGGCGGCGGCTGCGCCCCCGATGGCGGCGTTCACGTCGGCTGTCAGGAACCGGCGAAAGCGTTCGTACTGGGGGCGGCCCGGTATGACGTCCTGGGGGTGCGTGACCCCCGTGACGCCCTCCATGTCCGCCGAGACAAAGACCCTCACGTCCCCCTCCGATCCCTCCGATGTGATCCAGGTCAAAAACCAGTGTACAATTCCGCGCATGACCGTGTTTCGCTACGGACGGGAGTACTTCGAGGAGGGCGAATACGTGCGTCGCAAGGACGCGACCCCCGGCGACGAACTCGACCCCGTGGTACGCATCGTCGAAGACCTCGGAACCGTCGAGATCCCCTGCGGCAAAGTAGACTGCCGCAGCAACTGCCTCGAATACACCGTCCGCTCCTCGCGCGAGTCCGAAGACTACGCCCTGGCGGACTGCAAACTCTCCCCACTAGTCAGCATTATCTAGCTCCTCCCTGCGGTCGTCGCGCACGCTCCGGCCTTCGGCCTCCGCTTTCAGCACGGCGCTTCGCGCCTTGTCAGCACGCTCCCTCCGGTCGCTTTCAGCCAACCCCTGCCGGGCCGAAGCCCGGGGCGCAGGAAGGACCGCTTGGAAGGGGATCCGTCGCACGCGGAAGGGCCGGCTCGCAACGGTTTAGCTGAAAGCCGGAGGCCGTCAGGCCGGAGGCGTGCTGAGAGTGGAGCCCGAAGGGCGGAACGTGCTGACAAGCGGAGGCCGAAGGCCGGAGCGTGCTGAAAGCCTCCGAAGGAGGCGTGCGGGGGGCGGGGGAGCGCGAGGCCGGGGGGGGGTGTTGGGGTGGGGGGGGGGGGGGGGGGGGGGCCGG
>CAXTDD010000131.1:4771-6596 GCA_964242955.1 uncultured Rubrobacteraceae bacterium
CAAAACCCAGAGCGCTAGTCGTATTGTTCGTATGTGCGCTGCTGCGGGGGGCGGCCGGACGCGGCGATGCGCTGGAGAGTACCCCCAATCAGCGGCGAGAGGAAGAGGCCGGCCAGGCCAGCCGGGAGCAGGTCCCGCGCGATGCTCCAGGCGATCAGGAGGGCGACGCCGGGGACGGAGTGGATGGAGTTGCGGACGAGCTTGAGCGGGTCGAGGACGCCGCCGGGCGGGAGGATTCCGTAGGCGTACACGAGGAGGGTGATGACGCCGGAGATCGTGCCCGTCAGAAGCGCGAGCGCCAGGCTCAGGACTAGCCTGGAGCCGGGGCGCTCCTCCTGGCCGGAGCTGCGCCGCAGGAGCAACGCGCCGCCGAAGATGGGGGCGGCGATGAGACCGGCGAGCAGGCCCACGCCCATGTAGACGAGGGCGAGCGTGGTCAGGTCGCCCTCGCTGCTCTGCCCGCCCTGCATTACGAGGAGCACGAACGGCTCGGGGAAGAGCGCCTTCACGAACATGAAGCCGAAACCGTACGCGAGCCCGATGCCCAGCAGGCGCAGGAGCATCAGGGCCCTCCCGTTCCGCGCCGCGTGCTGTGGTAGATCGCTTTCATATTGCCAGAGAATGTACCGCCCCAACGCGCAAAAGTCAGCAAGAGGGTTCACGGGTGGTCTTCTATTCCACGCCACCCTTCTGTTCGACGCTCGCGTCGATCCAGACCGTCTTCGGGTTCATGAACTCGTGGATGCCGAAGTGGGAGAGCTCGCGGCCGTAGCCCGAGTTCTTGGCGCCGCCGAAGGGGATCTCGGGCGTGGACTCGGTCATGCGGTTGATGTAGGTCATACCGGCCTCCAGCTCGTCCACGAACCGCTCCTGCTCGGCGGTATCGTTCGTCCAGGCCGACGAGCTCAGGCCGAAGTCCGAGTCGTTGGCGAGGGCTATGGCCTCGTCGATGTCGCGCACCCGGAACAGCGAGGCCACGGGGCCGAAGATCTCCTCCCGGTAGGCGGGTGAGTCTTTGGGGATGTCCGTCAGAACGGTCGGCGGGTAGTAGTTGCCGGGCCCGTCGGCCGGCTTGCCGCCGGTGAGGAGCTTTGCGCCGGCCTCGACGCTCTTCTCCACCTGGCCCGAGACGTCTTCCAGGATCTGGGGCGTGGCGAGGGGGCCCATGTCGGTGTTCTCGTCCATCGGATCGCCGACGTTGAGGGCGGCCATGCCATCGACGTAGCGGCGCGTAAAGTCGTCGGCGATCTCCTCGTGGACGATGATCCTTTTGGCGTTGATGCACGACTGGCCGTTGTTGAGCGTGCGCGAGGTGACGGCGGTCGTGATCGCCGTCTCAAGGTCGGCGCTCGGCATCACGATGAACGGGTCGCTGCCGCCGAGCTCCAGCACGGTCTTCTTTATGTTCTCCCCGGCCTCGCTCGCGACCTGCCGGCCGGCCGGCTCGCTGCCGGTGAGCGTCGCCGCCCGCACGCGCGGGTCGTCTATAACGGCCTGGACCTGGGAGGAGGAGATCAGGAGCGTCTGAAAAGCCCCCTCCGGGCACCCTGCCCGGTGAATCACGTCCTCGATGGCGAGCGCGCACCGCGGCACGTTGGAGGCGTGCTTGAGCAACCCCACGTTCCCCGCCATGAGCGCCGGCGCCGCAAAGCGGAAGACCTGCCAGAACGGAAAGTTCCACGGCATGACCGCCAGCACGGGACCCAGGGGCTCGTAACGGACGAACGTCTTCGCGCCTTCGAGCGGTATCTCCTCGTCGGCGAGGAACCTCTCGGCGTTCTCGGCGTAGTAGCGGCAGCCGCGGGCGCACTTGTTCGCCTCGCCG
>CAXTDD010000132.1:0-6559 GCA_964242955.1 uncultured Rubrobacteraceae bacterium
GCTCTACATAGACCCCTACCTCACGGACTCGGACGGCGAGGGCGGCAGGACGGAGCGGACCTTCCCTCCCCCGCTCGGGCCCGGGGAGGCCACGGGCGTTGACGCGGTGCTCCTGACCCACGACCACATAGACCATACGGATCCCGACACCGTCCTGCCGCTCTCTGAGGCGTCGCCGGGGGCGCGGTTCGTGGCGCCCACCCCCAGCCGCGACACGCTCGTGGGGGCCGGGCTGGCGGAGGACCGCATCACGGTGCCGGAGGTCGGGGGGCCTGTCGAGGTCCTCGGGGCGAGGGTCACGGCGATACCTTCGGCGCACACGGAGCTTGAGTACGACCCGGAGCGCGGCTACCCGTACCTGGGATACGTCGTCGAGTGGAACGGGGTCGTCTTCTACCACGCGGGCGACACCGTGATCTACGACGGCCTCATAGAGACGCTCTCGGCCTGGAAGATAGACGTCGCGTTCGTGCCCATCAACGGCCGCGACTACTTCAGGACGGCGCGGGATCTGGTCGGCAACACGGACTTCCGGGAGACGGCGGAGCTCGCGGAGACGCTGGACATCGGCCTGATCGTGCCCACCCACTTCGACCTCTTCGCCGGCAACGCCTCAGACCCCGGCCACTTCGTCAGCTATCTGTACAACCTGAACCCGATGCGCCACCACAAGGTGCTGCGCCCGGGCGAAGTCTTCTACTTCGTAAAGGAAACCGCCTGATACCGGACCCGGCCTACCGTCGCCCCGTCCGTGGGCGGTATGTGGGGCTTTTGGGTTTTGAGGCACGAAGGATTTGAGGTGTAGGAGATCGGGACCATGCCTCGCCGGGCACCCCTCAACACCTCGTAACCTGAGGGCCTAGAAGCCTCCCGCGAAAACCACTCTAGCGGCCGGAGCGGGGCGCGAGCCAGTCCCTGAGCCTCGGCCAGAGGTCCCTGGCGCCGGGCCCGACGAGCATGCCAACGTGCCCGGCGTCCAGGGAGACGGCCTCCTTGTCCCGGCCGCCGGCGAGGACGGTCGTCGCCTCCGTCTGGGAGGTCGGGACGACGTAGTCCCATTTGCCCGAGACGTTGAGCACGGAGCACCGGATGTTCGAGAGATCCACCCTCTTCCGGCGGAGCTTTACCTGCCCCTTGACGAGCTTGTCGTGCTGGTAGAAGTCCCCCACCCACCTCCGGAAAATCTCGCCGGGGAAGGGGGCCGCGTCGTCCACCCACTCGCTCACCGCCAGCCACGAGCGCAACGAGACGTCCCGCCCGGCCTGGTCCCGGATCTCGCGCAGTGCCGCGTCGTAGAGGCCGAAGCTGCCGGCCCTGACGGCCGTGCCCACAACGGCGGCCTGCAGGGCGGCGGCCGTGTTGATGAGCGAGCTCGCAAAGTCCGTCGGCAGGTTCCCGAAGAACCGCGGCACCACCGCCGGGTCGAAGAAGGCCCCGCTGTTGCGGCTCGCGAGCGTCCACAGCCCGAGCAGACCGGGGTCCCGCGGGACGAACTCTGTCGGCGCCGAGAGCAGCACGAGGTTCTTGAGGTTCTCGGGATGGAGCGAGGCGTAAATGGCACCCAGAGTGCCCCCCTGGGACTGGCCGAAGAGGCTGATCTCCCCCGACCCCGAGGTTTCGATGACCTTCTCGACCGCGCCGTGCATGTAGTCCAGAACGAAGTCTTCCAGCGACAGGCCCGCGTCCTCGGCGCCGGAGATGCCGAAGTCCAGCATGTGGACGTCGAAGCCCTCCCCGACCAGGTACTCGACCAGGCTATTGCCCGGGACGAGATCCAGGACATAAGGCTTGAGCACGAAGCCGTAGACCAGCAGCACCGGGACCGGACGCCTCTTCCCCACGCCGCCATGCTCATCGGGGCGCCGATAACGGTAGAGCCTGGCCTTGTTCCTGCTCCAGATCACCTCCCGCGGCGTAACTCCTGTCTCGACCCCTATCTCCTGCAACAGCACGTGCGTGCCCGTGGCGTACTTCCTGGCACGTATCGTCTCCGGTCCATCGTGGTTGCAGATGCCGAAAGGCCCGAAACTCCACCCACCTGCCGGATCCCTCTCTGCCCGCGGCGGATTAGCCCCGTTGGAAGAACGCTCGCGGATCACGCCAGGCCACCCATCAACCGCCCGAAGACCCGGGCGGGGGCCCGCGCCGAACGCCCGCTCGTCTCCAAAACCTCGTACCTACCTCCCGCCATACCACACCCTCCAGGGTGCCCGCCAAAGTGCCTTTTCATTAGATGCATTTTACACATATGTGCTGCAACGACAAGGTGGGAGGCGGGTCGGGGCGGTCCTTCGGGTAGGCTCGCCTCTACGGGTTGGTCTGTTGCGTCTTTCGGAGTGGGGCTCCGACTTCGTGGAGGTGAACGAGGATCTCGCGGTAGGATTGGAGCACGGTGGTCTCGTGGAAGGGGATCTCGAGTCTCTGGCAGAAGTCTTTGATGATCGGCTGCGCTTCCTTGAGCTTGTTGCGGGGCATCCTCGGGAAGAGGTGGTGTTCTATCTGGTAGTTGAGGCCGCCGTAGAAGAAGTCCGTGATCGGGTGGGCGAAGACGTTGCGGCTGGTCAGGACTTGCCGGTGCAAGAACCCGACCTCGCTGTCGCTCTCAAGGATGGGCATCGCCTTGTGGTTCGGCGCGAAGACCGAGACCAGGTACACCCCCCAGAGGCCGCGATGCACGACGACGAACAGGACCGCCGTCAGGGGTTCGAGCACGGAGAACAGCAGGCCGAAGTACACCGCGAAGTGGGTGACGATCGTCAGCGCCTCGGCCACCGGGCGGTTCGCTTCTCTGGAAAAGATGAACGCGACGCTGCTGCGGAACATGCTCAACGCCTGGAGGAAGGCGAGGGGGAAGATCAGGATCGCCTGGTACTTCGTGACGAGCCGCGAGAGCCCCCGCTTCTCGAAGGCCTGCTCCTCTTCGAAGGCGAGGAGGGGTATGTCTATGTCGGGGTCGGTGTCCATCTGGTTGGGGTGCCCGTGGTGCCTGTTGTGCTTCTCCACCCACCACTCGCGGCTCATGCCGAGGAGCCCGTTGCCGAGAAGGAGGGTTGCGAAGTCGTTGGTCCGGGCTGAGAGGGCCCCGGGTTGCCGGTGCCCGAAGTCGTGGGCGAGGAGGCTGATCTGGCCGAACACGAACGCCAGGTAGACGGCGTTGAGCATCTGGAACCAAAAGCCGTCGGAGACGAACAACAGGGCCACGCCCACCGCCAGCAGGCCCAGAGTGAGGGCGGTCTTACCGGCGTAGTAGGCCGGCTGCCGATCCATCAGCCCGTCCTTCTTGATGGCCCGCTTCAGCTCGGCGTAGAGGTTGGCTTCTCGACGGCGTCCGGTGCGGTCCATCCCCCCAGACGAGGGCGGCGTGTCTGATCTCATATGCAGCGTTCCTTTCCGGCCGGGACAAAGCTCCGGCAACTCTGTCGCAGGCGACTAACAGCGGGCCCGATAAACCGGACCGTCTCCAGGCGAGAACCGCGTGCGAGCTCCTACGGGCCGCGGTTGGCACCGAGGGCCGATCCATCCGCCGGTGCCTGGGTCGATGGCGGGCTCTCGGAGAGTTGCATGTCGAGAAGGACCTCGGTGCGGACCAGGCTCAGGAGCTCCAGCAGCTTCGTCCGACTCCCCGAACGCGCCCGTTCCAGGGAGTTGTCCACCCATGCGAGCGTACTCCGGTGATCGTCCCAGGATACGTGGTCCTTCAAGCCTCATCCTCCCATGGCGCCCGGATCATTTGAGCGTCAACGAACGCGCCGTCCGGTCGAGCGCGACCTCTTGTACCGGGATAAGCACGAGCTTTTGGAAGAGAAGACCGATCCGAATCCGCACGTACTCCGCCCCGCCGTTACCGTTCAAGAAGATCTTCTCGACGCGCCCGATCTTGCGTCCTATGGGATCCAGGACCTCGTACCCCACGTATTCGTCCGGCGCGCCGGACGGCCCCTCGAACCCGCCGTGCTTTGTCTGCGCCTGGGTCATCTCAGGCCGCCCCGGGATCGCCGGGAAATCACGCGCATACCGGCGTCCTCGCGGGCGCGGGCCAGGATCTCGCGCCGCTCCCGCCCGGTCGCGTACCTCTCCGCCAACTCGTCCCGGGAACACGCCTCGCTAGCAGAGCCCTCGTCGCTTGCAACGGGGCCTCTCGAACGTCGCCCGACTTCTCTGTTCTGGCCGATCATCCGGTCATACTCCTCTGTCGGAAGATGGGTGGACGCATGGGAATATATCCTCGTCCCAACGGTCCCGAAAGTAATTTTGACCCCCTCCTGTGGTAAATGTGTCGAAGGGTGTAGCGGGTAGCCCGGGCGGATCATGGCGGGGCGGCCGGCCGAAGTATGCAACGCAGGCTACACACTTCAATACATTGTTGGCCCAGACCGGCCAGACCATCCTGCATCAAGGTATACTGCCTTTATAGCAACCTGTGGGCCGCTTTCATGCGCATCGTTTCGTGTCGAGTTTCCCGCCAGTGAGGAGCGTGCGGACCGTGCGGGTACTTATCACCGTGAAGCCCCAGATGTACCGCGAGACGCTGGCGCTTGCTTTGCACAGTCATCGCCCCGCCGCCGAGGTGATGCTCGGCGATTCCGATTCCCTCGACGGGGAGGTGACGGAGTTCGGGCCCGACCTGCTCGTGCGCAACGACAACGACGGGGTAGCACCGGAGTATCTGAACGCCATCGCGTGCCGGATCGAGGTGCTGTTCACCGACGGCATGGACGTCAGGGTCAACATGGGTGGGCAGGTTCGGGAGATAAAGGACATGAGCGTGGACGGACTGCTCGCGGTATTCGACGAGGTGGAGGAGTTTATCTCCAGGGGTCCGGCGGGGTAACCCGGTCCGGCTTCGGGCTACGCCTCCCGCTCTTCTTCTTCGGTGATCTCGCCGACCGTGATCCAGTCCTCCTGCAGCGCCTTTCTTGCGGCCTCGCCCCGGGAACCGACCCCCATCTTGTGGTAGGTGTTGGAGAGGTGGCGCTTGACGGTCCCCTCCGCCAAATGCACCTGGCCGGCTATCTGGCGGTTTGAGAAGCCGCGGGCGGCCAGCAGCAGGATCTCGAGCTCCCGGACGGAGAGGATGCCCTCCGAGCCCTCCTCGGACTCCTCCAGCATCTCGCGGGGCATGCCCAAAACCACGTTGCCGTCCTCGGGGGCGAAGACCGCCGCGCGGATCGCGGCCACGAGTTGGGGCGTGGAGGAGTTCTTTAGCACGTAGCCGCTGACCCCGAGCCTCAGGAAGGCCCGCATCAAGGCGGGGTCCTCGAACATGGTCACGATGATGACCTTCGGCGGCGGCTCGACCTCGCGTATCCTGTCGAGGGATTCCCTGGCCCTCTCGAACGGCATCTGCACCTGCATGATGACGACGTCGGGCTGCTTCTCGCGGGCCAGGGCGACGGCCTCCCCATCGTTGGTCGTCTCCCCGACCACCTCCAGCCCCCCGTAGGCGGTCAGGAGCGATGCCAACCCCTCACGGAACATGGTGTGATCGTCGGCCAGAAGCACTTTCGTCAGGCGCTCTTTCATCGTCTACCTCAAACCACCGAAGACTTTAGACATCTCTAAGATAACTTAGCCTCCCAACGCGTCCGCGCCACGTTTCCGGGACACCCGAAATATTCGTGCATTCTACCTGCAGCTTAGTATTTGGTCTACGAACATGCTCTTCCAGGTCTGGAGGGCCACCGCGCCTACACCCATCGATACATTTACGGTACGGGGCGGCCTTCCGGGGTTTCCGGGGCCGGGGCCGTATATTAACCTGTTTGTTCGTACCCATTGCGGCGATACGGTAATCGGTAGCCGCCGCGGTCCTCGCCAAGTTCTCGGGGATAGATCTTCCATAGAGGGGGTCGGAATTGTTGAGAGACAGGGTGGCGCGACCGCCGAACCTGACGACCGCTTACTGGCTGATAGAGAAGCCCGGCGCCGGAGGACCGGAGGCACTCACCGTTGGCATCGACGCGAAGACGGAGGCGTTGCCGGTCTTCAGCTTCCGGGACGAGGCCGAGATGTTCTTGAGGCTCGGCGGCTTCGAGGAGGAGGGCTGGCGGACCACCGAGAGCACGGCCGGAGAGCTCGTCTCCCGGCTTCCGGAGTACCACTGCGCCGGGATAGACCTCGTGGCCCTGGACCCATTGCCGGAGATGGTGTGCTCCATGTGCGACACGACCATCGCCCTGGTGACCTTGAGCCTGCACGGCTTCGCGGAGCGCCACGCGGTCAGGTCGGAGAAGCTCGCACGTAACTGAAAGCGGCTTCCGCTGGTTGGGCCCATATCCCCCACACATCGCCCGTACCGGGAGAAGACGCCTTACATCGGTCCCTGCCGGGTACAGAGTCACGGTAGCAACCGCGCAAACCTATTAGGAGGAGAGTGGCGTGGACAGGGGTCGCAATAAAGCGGAGCGCGAGGCGGCTTTTCAGAGGCAGCAGAGCGAGCGGGACGAAAGGTTGCGTGAGGAGGAACTGGAGAAGGAGGAAGAAGACCGTCAGGAGCGCAAGCGGATAAGGCAGGAAGAACGCGAGGAGCGCGAGGAGGTGCGCCAGCAGGAGCGGCAGA
>CAXTDD010000133.1:0-6548 GCA_964242955.1 uncultured Rubrobacteraceae bacterium
GCTCGCGCCGGAGGAGGCCATCAAGAGCAACCAGGGTTGGTACGACCACTACAAGATGACCCAGGACGTGCAGGAGGCTGAGCTCGACGATTTGGAGTGGGCCGACGCCTACATCTTCGGGACACCCACCCGTTACGGCAACGTGGCCGCGCAGCTCAAGCAGTTCATCGACACCGCCGGCGGGCTGTGGTTCCAGGGCAAGCTCGCGGACAAGGCCGTCAGCGGCTTTACGAGCGCCTCGACGCCGCACGGCGGGCACGAGTCCACGCTGCTCAGCCTCTACAACGTGTTCATCCATTGGGGTTCGATCATCGTCGCGCCCGGCTACACGGACCAGGAGACGGGCTTCGTCGTCGGCAACCCCTATGGTGTAAGCACCGTCGGGAGCGAGGACGGCCCCAGCGAGCAGGAGCTCGCCGCCGCCCGTTACCAGGGACGCAGGATCGTCCAGAAGGCGGAACTACTTTCGGGCGCGCGGGTTTAGGGGGTGATCCTCCTGCTGCTCATCGGCCGGATCATCTTCGGCGGCTTCTTCATCATGAGCGGGATCAACCACTTCACGAACGCCGGGATGATGAGCGGGTACGCCGGGTCGAAGGGCGTCCCGGCGCCCTACCTGGCCGTCGTGGGCTCCGGCGTCATGCTCGTGCTCGGGGGGCTGTCCGTGTTGCTGGGGTTGTTCCCGGTCCTCGGCTTGCTGCTGCTTATACTGTTCCTGGTGCCGACCTCGTTGCTCATGCACAACTTCTGGACGGTTGAGGACCCCCAGATGCGGGCGGCCGAGCAGATCAACTTCCTCAAGAACATAGCCCTGACGGGCGCGGCCCTCGCGCTTATGTACGGCGCCGCCGACTGGCCGTTGTCGCTGGGATAGAAGGGACACGGAGGCCGCCACCGCCGTGTAGACTGGCGGCGTGATGAACGGAACCCACACGTTTCTTCCGACCGAGCGGGTCCACTTCGGCGCGGGTAGCATCGAGAAGCTTCTAGACGAGGTCCGGCCCTTCGGCCGGGCCTTCGTCTTTACCGGACGCAGCCTCAGCGAGAAGACGGGCCTCATACGGCGGATCGAGGGGTTGCTGGGGGAGAAGCACGCCGGCACGTTCGCGGGCATCAGCCAGCACACCCCCGGAAGCGCCGTCGAGGCGGCGGCCGGGGAGGCAGAGGCCTCGGGGGCGGACATGCTTCTCAGCGTCGGGGGCGGGAGCGTGATCGACGGGACAAAGGCCGTCTCCCGGCAGCTCGGGTATCCGGCGCAGGTGGCGGTGCCGACGACGCTCTCGGGGGCCGAATGGGCGCACCGCGTCGGGGTGACCGACGAGGCGGCCGGGAAAAAGGCCGGGTTCGCGGACCCGGCGACCGTGCCGCCCGTCGTGATTCTGGACCCCGAAACTACCGTCCACACGCCCGAAGACCTCTGGCTCTCGACCGGCATAAGGGCGCTCGACCACGCCGTCGAAGGCTTCCTGTACGGGGGAGACCACCCGATCACGGACGTAACGGGCCTCGAAGGCGCCAGGCGCCTGATGGAGTTGCTGCCCCGCTCCAAAAGAGACCCCGAAGACCTAGAGGCGCGGGCGGGGCTGCAGGTCGCGGCGTGGCTCGCGTACTTCGGGCCGCTCAACACCCCGATGGGGCTGTCGCACGAGCTGGGGCGCAGGATCGGGGCCACCTACGAAGTACCCCACGGCATAACCTCCTGCATCACCCTCGCCCCGAGCCTGGAGGTAGCGAAGAGGGCGACTCCCGATAACCGTTGGGACGCGCTCTCCCGAGCCCTCGGCGGAGATCCGGCCGGCCGCGTCGCCGCGCTGATCGAGGGCCTCGATCTACCAGACAAGTTGCGCGAGGTGGGGGTGCCGGAGGGGGATCTGGGGGCCGTGGCCGGCGGGTTCGGCGCGCGGGAGGGAGAGGCCCTGGACATCCTGCGTCGGGCGTTCTAGGAGAGACCGTTGAACACGCTGTTCGGCCCCGACAACCGGATGCTCGCGCTGGCGCGGCGGGGCCGGCGCTCGACCAACCCTTTCCTCGCGGTCGCCATCGCCATCGTCGCCCCGATCATCGCCGGCATAGCCGGCGCGTTGCTCTACTACGTGCTGATCCGTCAGTTGATCGGGCCCTTGATCGGGGACGCCCGCCCGGCGGGCAACTCGGCCCTCGGCGGGTCTTTCGGGCTCGTCCTGCAGCTCGTCTTCGGCTTCGGGCCGGCGTTCCTCTTCCTCTGGGGCTGGACGGCCCTCTTCGAGGGGCGGCCGTTCTGGACGCTCGGGTTGGAGAGAGAGGGCGCCCTGCGGGGTTATCTGCGCGGGATGCTTCTCGGGCTACTGATGTTCGGCGCGGCGGTCGGTGTCGCTGCGGTTCTGGGCTACGTCGCGCTGGACCGGGGCGGGGACCCGGGATTGCGCGGGGCGGACGTGCTGGGGCCGGTCGTGCTCGTCTACCTGGGATGGACCGTGCAGGGGCCGGCGGAGGAGATCCTGACCCGCGGGTGGTTGCTACAGGCCGTCGGCCTGCGGTGGGGGGCCGTGGTCGGCGTGGCCGTCTCCTCGGCCGTGTTCGCGTTCATCCACTCCCTCAACCCGAACCTGTCGCCCATCGCGGTCCTCAACCTCTTCCTCGTCGGCGTGTTCCTGGCGCTCTGGGTGCTTTACGAGGGCTCGCTGTGGGGCGTCTTCGCCTGGCACGCCGTCTGGAACTGGGCCCAGGGCAACCTGTTCGGCTACGAGGTGAGCGGCATGGCCCCCCGGGGCGGCGCCCTGCTCGACCTGCGCGAGGCCGGCCCGGACGCCATCACGGGCGGCGCGTTCGGCCCCGAGGGCGGGTTCGCGGTGACGGCCGTCCTCCTGGTGGGCATAGCCGTCGTCCTCGCCCTCGCGGCGCGCCGTAAAGCCTCACTGCCCTCCGCCGCGGACGGAGGGAGAGATCCCGCCTAGACGGTAGGAGGAGGGGGCGGTGATCCGGGAAGGCCCGAACCACGTCGACCCCGGATCGCCGCGGGCCGAAGAGCGCAACGACGGCGCTCGTATCCGCTGGTCGAGGCCCGCGATATATTGTCCCGTAGAACTGTGTCCGGCGGATGCCGGAGAGAGAGGAGACGCAGGATGGAATCGGCGGACGCTTCCGCGGCGGTGCTCCCGCCGCTGCCACTGGACGCCTGGGAGGGGACGAAGGAGACCCTGCACCGCTACGCCCAGGTGGTCGGCAAGATCCGGCTCCAGAACGCCCCTTTCAGGAACCACTGGTGGCACGTGACCCTCTACGTCGGCGCCCGAGGCCTGACGACCGGACCCATCCCGTACGGCCCCTCCAACTTCGAGATCGAACTCGACCTCATGAACAACCGCCTGGAAGCCCGTACGGGCGACGGTGGCTCCTTCGGCTTCACCCTGGACGACCTGCCCGTGGCGGGCTTCTACCGAAAGCTCGTGGATGGCCTGGCCGCCCTCGGCATCGAAACCTCCATAAACACGACCCCCTTCGACCTCGACGACGAGCAACCTCTGGACAAGAACTTCTTCCACTGCACGTGCGACCGGGACTACGTCCGGCGCTACTGGCAGATACTCGTTTGGATAGACGGGGTCTTTCAGGAGTTCGCCGGCCGCTTCAACGGCAAGCAGAGCCCCGTCCACCTCTTCTGGCACTCCTTCGACCTGGCCCTCGCCCGCTTCTCCGGCCGCACGGTCCCCGAACGCGAGGGCGCCGATCCCGTAACCCGCGAGGCTTACTCTCACGAAGTCATCTCCTTCGGCTTCTGGCCCGGTGGCGGCGACATCCGAGATCCGGCCTTCTACTCTTACACCGCCCCCGAACCGCCCGGTCTCACCGACCAGCCGCTCGAACCCGCGTCGGCCCGCTGGCTCCCCGAAGGCGGCACCGCCAACCTCCCCTACGAGGCCGTCCGCCGCAGCCGATCCCCCGAGCGGACGCTCCTCGCCTTCCTGGAGGCCGCCTACCAGGCCGGCGCAAAGACCGCCGGCTGGGAAGAAAAGGCGCTCCGGACAAGCTCCGCCCCACCAAAAAGCTGAAAGCGGAGGCGGAGCCGGAGCGTTGCTGAAAGCGAGCGGAGCGAGCGTGCCGAAAGGCGCGTCAGCGCCGTGCTGAAAGCGTAGGCCGAAGGCCGGAGCGTGCCGCGACGACCGAAGGGAGGAGCAAAGCTAGCTATCCAGTCTCGTCTCTTCGAGGTCGAGGTCGCGTTCGATGCGGTGGAGGGCTTCGTCGGAGATCTTGCCTTCGTCTCTGAGGCGCACGAGGGCGTCGCGTTGGGCGAGGAGGATCTCGCGCTGGAGGCGCTGAAAAGCTCGCGAGCGTTCCTCCAGGCCGTCCTCGTCGGCGCCCGTCTTGCGGGCCACGAAGCGGCTCCTGCGGTAGCCGTACATGCCGCGCACCCGCTCGGCGGTGTCCTCGCGGACCCACTCTTCCTCGGCCAGCTCGTCGACGCGGGCCAGGGCTGCGTCGGCGGTGGCGATGCGGGCGTGGGTCTCCTCGCGCTCGACCGAGCCGTCGTCTTCGAGGCCCAGGAGCCGGATCAGGAACGGCAGGCTCAGGCCCTGGAGGACGAGGGTAGCCAGGATCACGGTGAAGGTCAGAAAGAGGATCAAGTCGCGCGAGGCGACCGCCTCCGGCAGGGCGAGGGCGGCGGCCAGCGAGATCACGCCTCGCATCCCCGCCCACGAGATAACGGCCACGCTGCGCCACGGGGGGGAGGGGTCCCGCTCCCTGATGCTCCGGAAGGCCATCCGCGGCAGGTAGGTCGCCGGAAAGACCCAGAGCATCCGCGCCAGGATCACGGCCAGGCTCACCACGCCGGCGTAGAACACGAGTTGGCCCGGCCCGTAGCCGTCGTCCCCGAGGCGCTCCAGTACCTCCGGGAACTGCAGCCCGATCAGGATAAAAGCCAGCCCGTTGAGCAGAAAGACGACCACGTTCCACACGGCCCCGCCTTCGAGGCGCGAGGTGGGGGACATGATCGTCGGGCTGAACCTGCCGACGTAGAGGCCCGCGGCCACCGCCGCCAGCACCCCGGAGAAGAACGGCTCGCCGGGGAGCCCGAGCAGCTCGTGCCAGACGATGTGCGGCAGCTCCTCGGCCGCCAGGTACGCCGTGAAAGGGATCAGCAGCGAGACCACGATCTCGACCGGCGTGTCGTCGAGCAACTGGAAGGCCTTGACCGCGATCCAACCGGCCGCGATTCCCACCGTCACGCCCCCGGCGGCGCCGTAGACGAACTGCCATCCCGCCCCCAGAAACGAGAACACGGCCCCGGCGGCCACGCCGATCGCGATCCTGTACGCCACGATCCCCGTCGCGTCGTTGAGCAGGCTCTCGCCTTCGAGCAGCGTCACGATCCTGCGCGGCACCCCGAGCCGCTGCGCGATAGCCGTCGCCGCGATGGCGTCGGTCGGCGAGACGATGGCCCCCAACACGAAAGCGGGCGCCCACCGAAGCCCCACGACAAAGTGCGCCACGGCCGCCACGGCCACCACCGTAACCAGCACGAGGCCGACGGCCAATAGCCCTATGGGGCGTATGTTCCGCTTAAAGTCGCGCCAGGACGTGAAAAAGGCCGAGGCGAACAAGAGCGGCGGCAGGAACAGAAGAAAGACGATCTCGGCGTCCAGCTCGTAACGGGGCAGGAAGCTGGGCGGCACGAACGCGAGTGCGAGCCCGCTTATGACCAGGAGTATGGGGTACGGAACACCTATCCTGTTCGCTATCGTCGCGAGCGCCGCCACGGCCGCCAGCAACAGAAATATGACCCCGATCTCACCCAAGCCTTAGATCTTCCCCCTCAAATGAACCTCTCCGCCATGAGCTGCGTCACCTCGGCGTACTCGTGCAACTCGGAGATCAAAGCCTGCATCCGCTCCCCGGCCATGTCCTCCCCGAGTCGCGCGAGGTTCGTCACCTCCAGCGTGACGACGTAATCGTAGGGCGGCCCTTCGTCGGAGCCGAGCAGGCTGCCGACCCGGAGGTTGCGCCAGTCCGAGACCGACGACAACTCTTTTGCCGCCGGGGCGTAGTCCTCCAGCACCCAGCGCTCGTAGTCCTCCGCGGTCACGCCCTCGTTCAGCCGCACCAGCACGATCATGGTCGCCAAAATTGCTCCTCTCCGGACAACGCGCCGCCTCTATCCTTCCACCCGCAGCACGGCCTTGCCGGGGTAGGCGCGGTCGAGCAGCTTCTGCGCCACCGCCCCGACCTCCGTCCAGGGCTCCTCCGCGCTGATGCGCGGCTCGATGCGGCCGTCGGCCACGAGGCTCGCGAGCCGCGCGAGGCCGTCCGAGGCGGGTTTGGCGAGCACCTCGTGGAAGAGGATGAAGCCGTAGAGGCTTGCGCCGCCCGAGCGGTAGAAGTCCGACACGTCGAAAGTCGTTGTCTGGCCGGCCGTCGGGCCGAAGGTTACGCAGGTGCCGCGCGCCCGGATCATCCCCATCGCCTCGCCCAGAGCGCCGCCGCCCAAAGAGTCCAGGATCAGGTCGAACGGCCCGTACTCTGACGCGGCCGACGCGCCCTCGCCCACGGCCACCTCCGCGGCCCCGGCGTCC
>CAXTDD010000134.1:0-6536 GCA_964242955.1 uncultured Rubrobacteraceae bacterium
GCCCCGGACGCGAGGGCGGCCTCCAGCCACACGCGGCCCTGGCCGTAGTGGCCCCGCAGGTAGCAGAACCGCCACATAGCACCCGCGAGCCGCAGCCCCGCCTCCGCGTCGGCGGCCAGCCCGGAATCGAGGCACCAGCCGACCGCCGCCCTCAGGTTCCCTAGCTCCTCCTCCAAACGGTCCAGCCAACGCTCCTGCCCGGCCTCCTTCAGCGCGGCCTGCGCCTCCAGGGCAAGGTCGAGGAAGAAGGCGGCGTGCCGGCGGCGGGCGTTCTCCCCATCCCCCGAAGCGGCCAGCTTCTCCGCCGCGTACTGGCGCACGGTCGCCAGCAGCCGGTAACGCGCCTCGTCCCCGCGGTTGTCCACCATGACCAGCGACCGGTCCACCAGCCGCGAGAGCAATTCCAACACGTCGTCCTCGCCGGTGCCTTCTCCCGCGCAGGTCTTCTCGGCCGCCTCCAGCGTGAACCCGCCGACGAAGACGGCCAGCCTGCGGAACAGGGCCCTCTCTTCCTCCGGCAGAAGCCCGTGGCTCCAGTCCAGGGTCCCCCGCAGGGTCCCGTGGCGGGGCGGGGTGATCCTACCCCCGTCCGTGAGCAGCCCCAGGGCGTCGTCGAGGCGGCGGGAGATCTGGCCGACCGACAACACCCTGACCCTCGCGGCGGCGAGCTCTATGGCGAGCGGTATCCCGTCGAGCCTCTCGCAGACGCGCGCCACCGCCGCGGCGTTCTCCCCCGTCAGCGCGAAGCCCGGGGCGACCGTACGGGCCCGGTCCACGAAGAGCCCGACCGCCTCGTAACGCGACAGGTCCTCGCGGTCGTCGTCACGTCCCGGGTAGGAGAGCGGCGGTACGGGCCAGACGGTCTCCCCGGCTACACCGAGTGCCTCGCGGCTCGTGCAGAGTACCTTGAGTCCGGGACAGTAGCGCAACAGCGCGGCGGCCAGGTCCGCGCACGCCCCCACGACATGCTCGCAGTTGTCCAGCACCAGCAGGAACTCCCGGTCGCCCACGAGCTCTACGACGGCCCCGACCGGCGAGATACCGGGGACCTCCCGCACGCCCACCGCCTCCGCGACGGCGACGGCGATCAGGGCGGGGTCCGAGATCTGGGATAGCCACACCCACCGCACGCCCTCCGCGAAGTCCCCGGCGACCCGGTCCGTGGCCGCCAGCGCCAGGCGCGTCTTGCCGCAACCGCCGAAACCCGTGAGCGTGAGCAACCGGGTCTGCCCCAGAACGTCCCCGATCTGGCCCAGCTCCCGCTCCCGGCCGACGAAGCTCGTGAGCTGCAGCGGCGGCTCGTCGGGCCAGCGTCCCCGGGCCGTCGCCCCCACAGAAACGCCCCCTGCGTGGCCGGATAGTGTCATCGGTGCGAGCCCCCGTGCGCGGTCTTGTCCCGCGTGTTGCTTACACCACACAGGGTAACGCCGGGACGAGAGTCTTGCATCCCCCTTTCTGCGTAGGCACGGGTTTACGTCAGGCGCGGCCCGATTCTACTCGAACCGCACTTCCTCGAAGCCCAGCGACTTGACTAAGGCGCGGATGGAGTCCTCGGCGTTCCGCTCGGCGGTGTCGAGGATGTCGTCCTGGCGGGCGGCTTCTTCGATCCTCGCCTCCGCCCTGGCGCGGGCCTCTTCCACGAGGTCGTCGTCGGGGCGCAGGTTCAGGGGGCTGTAATCGCGGTCGTAGACGCGGGTCTTGCCCTCGTCGAGGGTCGCGGAGAGCACCTCGGGCTCGGGCAGCCGGATGGTCACGGTGTCCTCCCGGACCCGCACGTCGTCCCCGCCGATCTCCGAGAGGTCGACCCCGGCCTCGACGTTGCCGGACGCGACCAGGAGCACCTTCTCACCGGAGAACAGGCGGTCGAGGGCGTTGTCGCTGGCGGTCTCGCGCGTCACGATTATCGACTCGGTCACGCGCACGGTGGCGAGCCGGTCGAGCCCCCTGACGCCCTCGACCACTACGGGCGACGTCGTGGTACGGGCAGGACGCTCCTGCAACAGGGGTCCGATCAGGGGCACCCTCTCGGTGAAGTCGAGGCGGCTTATGCCGATGCCCAGCCCCACGCTCAAGACGACGATGACGAGCGCCAGGACCAGCGTCGTCACGAGACCTCCGCCCTTCTTGCCCACGCATCGCCTCCCTCTAGGAGAAAAGAATGCGAGGGATTATACCGTCAGGCCCACGGAGGACGCGATCGAGGGGGCCGTCTAGCGAAACTCGGGCAGGACCTCCTTGCCGAAGAAGTCGAAGAAGGCCTTCTGGTTGGGGCCGATCTGTTGCACGTAGACCTCGTCGTAGCCGGCCTCGGCGAACTGGCGCACCATCTGGCGGTACTTCTCCGGATCGGGACCGCAGGGCACGGCCTCGGCCATCATCTCCTCCGTCACGAGCTGGCTGGCCTGCTCGAAGTGCCGGGGGGTGGGCAGGATCTGGGCCAGCTCCCCCGTCAAACCCTCGTTGGGCCAGATGCGGTGCGCCGTCTTGACGCACTCGGCCTCGTCGTCACCGTAGCAGACCTTGAAGGCGCTGTGGGCGGGCTTGTCCCCGCCGCCCGAAGAACGAAACAGCTCGAGAAGCTCCGCGTCCGGCCCGACGTTCACGTAACCGTCCCCGATCTCGGCCGCCAGCCGCGTGGCCTTCGGCCCGAAGCCCGAGACGAGCACGGGCGGCGGCTCGTCCGGCAGCGTGTAGATGCGGGCGTTCTCGACGACGTAGTGGCGGCCCTCGTAGTCCTTGGTGCCGCCCCCCCACAGCAGGCGCATGACCTCGACGGATTCCTCCAGCATCTCCAGGCGCACGTCGGCCGAGGGCCACGCGTCGCCGAAGATGTGCTCGTTGAGCGCTTCACCGGAGCCTATGCCGAGATTGAAGCGGCCTCCGAGCATCACCGAGGAGGTGGCGGCTGCCTGGGCGATGATCGCCGGGTGGATGCGGAGCGTCGGGCAGGTGACGGCCGTCGTGATGGGGAGCGAGGTGGTCTGGGAGAGGCCCCCGATCACGCCCCACACGAACGGGCTGTTGCCCTGCGCCTCGACCCACGGGTGGTAGTGGTCGCTGATCCAGAGCGCCTCGAACCCGGCCTCTTCGGCCATCCGAGCCTGCTCCAGCAACTCCTTCGGCCCGAACTCCTCGCAAGAAAGAAAATACCCGAGCTTCATGCAGCCTCCTGGTCGTTGGAATCCCGGAGTACATTACCCACACTCACCGCCCCGCTAACGGACCCCGGCAAGCGCCGGGAAACACCGCTGTCTACAATAATCCGAGATACCTATACCAGGAGGAGATCCCAGGATGGAGCAGCAGGTCATGCGGGGCGCGGAGCCTTTCCGTTACGGGGGCGGCGACGTCGGGGTGCTGGTCTCGCACGGGTTCACCGGGACGACCCAGAGCGTCCGGCCGCTGGGCGAGGCACTCGCCGCGCAAGGGTTCACCATCGCGGGACCGAGGCTCGCGGGGCACGGGACCAGCATGGAAGACCACGCCCGGAGCACGGCCCTCGGTTGGATCCGATCGATCGAAGAAGACCTCGACTGGCTGGAAGGACGCTCTTCCTCCGTCTTCTTCGCCGGCCTCTCGATGGGCGGCATGTTCTCGCTCTACTTCGCGGGCACGCGCCCCGACCTCATCCAGGGCATCATCCCCATCAACGCCTGCGTGTACCTGGACAACCCGGACCTGGCCCGCCTGACCTTCGACCCGCAGGCTCCGCCGACCGTGCCGGGCGTCGGCTCTGACATAAAGGCGCCGGGCATCGAAGAGCTCGTCTACCCCGAGGTCCCCATGCCGGCCGTCAAGGAGTTCATGGCCCTCATGCGCGTCACCGACGACCTGCTACCCTCGATCACATGCCCGGCCCTAGTCCTGCAATCCCTCGAAGACCACGTGGTCCCGCCGGAGAACGGCCCCTACATCCTCGAACGCCTCGGCAGCACGGACAAAGAACTCGTCCGCTTGGAGAACTCCTACCACGTCGCCACGCTAGACAACGACAAAGAACTCATCGCCGAGCTTACGACACGATTCATTCAGGAGCGGACGGGCTAAGAGTCTGCTCCAACTTCAGGTGTCAGGTTTCAGGCCGCAGGCTTCAGGAAAACGAGGCGAAACCAGAGATCGTTGGAAGTGCCCTTGCTTCCATCTCATCTTGGTCTTGGAAAGAGTTCCCGTCGTCCCAGTGAGGTCGGCCTAGCCCTGCTGATGCCTGAAACCTGACACCTGAAGCCTTCCTTACGCTTGTATATTCGTCTCTTTCCAGCGGGTGTGCTCGCCCAGCGTCTCTGCCTCCGGGAACTCTTCGCCTTTGGCTAGCTGGACCCGGATGGGGGGCAGCATCGTGCCCCGGTCGCAGACGAAGGTGCCGGAGAACGGGGCCTTCTCGCCGGGCCCGAAGGTCGGGCCGTAGGGTTTGTAGCGGGCGATGACGTCGTCCACGTTCGCCACTACAGCCTTACCGCGCGGGCCTCGTTGAAGCCTGGCGTCTGCGCGAAGGTCTTGAGGACGTCTGCGGGGACGGGCTCGTCCACGGTGACGGCCATCGCGGCACGGGAGCCGGGTTCGCCGCGGCCGACGGCCATGTTGCCGATGTTGATGCCGTGGTCACCGAGGATGGAGCCGGCCTTGCCGATCATGCCGGGGACGTCCTCGTTGCGGATAAAGAGCATGTGCCTCTCCGGCACCACATCGAAGTCGAAGCCCATCGCCTCGACGAGCCGCGGCTGCAGCTTCGGACCGCTCAGAGTCCCGCTCACGACGTTCTCCCCGCCCTCACCCGCGAGCCTGAGCACCACGAGGCTCGTGTAGTCCGCGCTCTCCGAGAGCCGCGAGGTCTCCAGGCGCATGCCCCTGTCCTTCGCCAGGATGGGGGTGTTCACGAAGTTGAGCGGCTCGAAGACCATCGAGGCCAACAGACCCTTCTGGGCCGACACGTCGAGCAGTCGGGTGTCGAAGCCGGCCACCTCTCCCCTGTACTCTATCCTGAGGGTGTCGCCCGGGCGATCCGTGAGCTGGTAGAGCAGGCTCCCCAGGGCCTCGCACAGGCCGGAGAACTGGGCGACGAACTCGGCGCCCTCGCCGACGGGCACGGGCGCGTTTATGGCGTGCATCGGGACCAGGCCCCGCAGAGCCGCCGCGACCTGCTCGGCGGCCGTTATGCCGGCGCGGTCCTGGGCCTCCGCGGTGCTCGCCCCGAGGTGCGGCGTAACGACGACGTTGGGGAGGGAGAAGATCGGGCTATCGGTCGTCGGCTCCTCGGCGAACACGTCGAGCGCCGCCCCGCCGATGACGCCATCTTTGAGGGCGTCGTACAGCGCCGCCTCGTCCACGATGCCCCCGCGCGCCACGTTTATGATGTAAGCGGTCGGCTTCATCTTCGCCAGAGACGCCTCGTTGACGAGCCCCATCGTCTGCGGCGTGCGCGGGACGTGCAGCGAGACGAAGTCCGCGTTCTCGAAGACGTCGTCTGTCGACGCGGCCCGCTCGACGTTCATCGAGCGCATCCTGTCCTCGGATACGTAAGGGTCGTAGGCGAGGACGCGCATCCCCATACCGATGGCGCCGCGGGCGACGATCGCGCCGACGTGCCCGAGACCGACGAGACCCAGCGTCTTCTCCCTGACCTCGACACCCTTGAAGGCGCTCCGCTTCCACTCGCCGTTCTTGAGCGAGGCGTCCGCCGCCGGTATGCGCCTGGCGGCGGCGAGCATCAGGCCCAAAGTGTGCTCGGCGGCGGCCACCGTGTTGCTCTCGGGAGCGTTGGCGACGATGACGCCGCGCTTGGTGGCGGCCTCTATGTCTATGTTGTCCACCCCGATGCCGGCCCGGCCGATGGCCTTCAGGTTGTCCGCCTTCTCTATGACCCCGGCCGTAACCTGGGTCGCGCTGCGGATGATGAGGCCGTCGTACTCGCCTATCTTCTCCAGCAGATCGTCCTCGCTCAGGTCGAGGAGGACGTCCACCTCGAAGTCCTTCTTCAGGAGTTCGATACCGGGTGCGGCGAGCTTCTCCGGGATCAGGACCTTCAAGCGGTCACCGCGCTCTTGGAGAAGACCCGCTGCGCCGCCCCAACACCCCGGCCGAGCTCGACGGGAAAGTCCAACGACTCGAGCGCGAGCTCCGTGGCGGCTATCGTGGCGATGATGTCGAAGGCGTCGAAGTAGCCGCAGTGGCCGATGCGGAAGATCCTGCCCGCCATGTCCCCCTGGCCGCCCGCGACCTGTATCCCGTGCTCCCGGAAGATCATGCGGACCAATTGCTTGCCGTCGACCCCCTCGGGCACCCACGCCGCCGTCACAGCACTGTTCAGATCCTCATCCGGCCCGAAGAGCGAGAGCCCCATCCCCTTGATGCCCTCACGGGAAGCCCGACCCAGCAAAACGTGGCGCCTGAACACCTCGTCGACGCCCTCGTCCAGGAGCTGCTGCAGGGCGACGTCGAGCTGGATGATGAGGCTCACCGCGGGCGTCCAGGCCGTCTGGGCCGGGTCCTTGGCGTAGGCCTTCTTCGCCGCCGTCCAGTCGAAGTAGAACCGCGGCATC